>JALVTX010000327.1 GCA_027035825.1 Mariprofundaceae bacterium | reverse complement strand
CGCGATTGGAGAAGAACAGCAGGTAGTCATGGGTGGAGGCCGTCATCAACTGGGCGACGAAATCCTCCTCCTTGGTCGTCATCGCCGTCTTGCCCTTGCCGCCCCGCCGCTGGGCCCGGTAGAGCGAGACCGGATTGCGCTTGATGTAGCCCTCGTTGGAGATGGTCACCACCATGTCCTCTTCGGTGATGAGATCCTCCACCGAAAGCTCAGCCGTCTCGTCCACGATCTCGGTGCGGCGAGGATCGGCATAGCGGTCGCGCACGGCCTCCAGTTCCTCCACAATCACGTCCATCAGCAGCTTCTCGTCGGCCAGGATGGCCTTCAGGCGGGCGATGGTGGCCTGGACCTCCTCGTATTCCGCCTTGATCTTGTCCCGCTCCAGGCCGGTCAGGCGTTGCAGGCGCATGTCCAGGATCGCCTTGGCCTGGCGCTCGGAAAGCCCGAAGCGGCTCATCAGGCCGTCGCGCGCATCCTCGGTGGTGCGGCTGGCGCGAATCAGCCGGATGACCTCGTCGATGTTGTCCAGCGCAATCAGCAGGCCTTCCAGGATGTGCGCCCGCGCCTCGGCCTTGTCCAGTTCGAACAGGCAGCGCCGGGTCACCACCTGGCGGCGGTGGTCGATGAAGTGGTTGAGGAACTCGCGCACGCCGCAGAGCTTCGGCTGGCCGTCCACCAGAGCCAGCATGTTGCAGCCGAAATTGCATTGCAGTTGCGTGTGCTTGTAGAGGTTGTTCAGCACTACCTCGGGGATCTCGCCCTTCTTCAGCTCGATGGCGATGCGCAGCCCCTCGCGGTCGGACTCGTCTCGCAGATCGGCGATACCCTCGAGCTTCTTGTCCCGCACCAGCGCGGCGATGCTCTCGATCAGGGTCGCCTTGTTCACCTGGTACGGCAGCTCGGTGACGATCAGCGACTCGCGCTTGGTGCGCGGGTGAATCTCGACAATGGCGCGGGCGCGCATGGTCACCGAGCCGCGACCGGTCAGAAACGCCTGGCGGATGCCCTTGCGGCCGTAGATGAAGCCGCCGGTCGGGAAGTCCGGCCCCGGCATGATGTCCATCAGCGCCTCGTCGTCGATGTCCGGATTCCGGATGAGCGCAATGGTGGCGTTGATGGTCTCGCCCAGATTGTGGGTGGGGATGTTCGTGGCCATGCCCACGGCGATGCCCTGCGAGCCGTTGACCAGCAGGTTCGGGAACTTCGCCGGCAGCACCTTCGGCTCGGAAAGCGATTCGTCGTAGTTCGGCGCGAAATCCACCGTGTTCTTGTCAATGTCCGCCAGCAGCTCGCCGGCCAGCCGGCTCATGCGCGCCTCGGTGTAGCGCATCGCCGCCGGGGAGTCGCCGTCCACGGAGCCGAAGTTGCCCTGGCCGTCCACCAGCACGTGGCGCATGCTCCAGGGCTGCGCCATGCGCACCAGCGCGTCATAGACAGCGGAATCGCCATGCGGGTGGTATTTGCCGATGACATCGCCCACCACGCGGGCCGATTTCTTGTAGGGCTTGTCGCGCGTGCAGCCCAGCTCCTGCATCGCGTACAGGATGCGCCGGTGCACGGGCTTGAGGCCGTCGCGCGCATCAGGCAGCGCGCGCCCGATGATCACGCTCATCGCATAATCGAGGTAGGAGCGGCGCATCTCCTCTTCGATCTGAACAGGAATCACGGTTGTCGGCTGATCGGTCATGGCCTTCCCACCTCGCTGGTTTCAAAAAACGCTGCAAACACTGGCGCCCTCGACACGATTCGAACGTGTGACCTGCCGCTTAGGAGGCGGCCGCTCTATCCAGCTGAGCTACGAGGGCTTGCCCGATGGCTGGGCGATGCTACCAGCCCGCCGGACTGATGAGAAACGCGATGTGGAGCGCGCTTGTGGCAAAAACCATGTGGACGTCATGCGTTGGCCGCTTCAATGTATTTGCACTTGGGGTATGTGCTGCACGCCCAGAAATGTTTCCCGGCATATTTCCCCTTTTTTGCAACACGCACGACCATCTCGGAGGAGCATTTCGGACACGTTTTCATTGATTTTTTCGGCTCAATCGCAACCTTGCCTCTGGCGGCATCGAACGGAACATGCGGAGATAACAGGGATTGTATCTCGGAGACGCTGTACGCCGCCTTGGCGGCGAGTTGAATCAAGGGAACGCCGGCGGCCTCGCACACGCCACTCAGGAATTCATCCCTTCTTTTCCTTTTCTCCGATGAATGGGAAGCATCGTTCAATTCAATCGCGCATAGAACAGACAGATTTTCTTTATCGCACAGCAGGAAATCGAAGTGTTTTGAGGATATTCTGTTGAAGGCGCGTTGCCAGTCGCCGCGCGGCATTCCCTTCTCGGGCGCAATGACATCCGCCACCCTGACCTTGCCAAACACCGCCGCGCTGTTTCCCACCGCTTGGTTCAATACACCGAAGAATGAACGCTCCGCAGGCGTAAACAGCGCGTCAATCCTTCTGTAGGGATGCTCCTTCGTGCGCGCTGCCGGTTTCTTGAGAAGCCCGACCGCCACAACCGCCGCCATAACCAATATAATTACAGCCACAATAATGAACCAGCTCATAAACATTCCCTCCTAAGGATCGGCTTCCCCCTCATCCACTGACTGCCCGTTCATTCATACACCAGCAAGCTATGCACCGGCACGTCGTCCAGGCGCTCGCGGCCATGCAGGAAGGCCAGCTCGATCACGCACAGGCAGGCCGCCACCTCGGCGCCCAATTCGCGCACCAGGTCCACCGTGGCCCGCATCGTGCCTCCCGTGGCCAGCAGATCGTCCACGATCACCACCCGGTGGCCGGCGCTTACCGCGTCCCGGTGAATCTCCAACCGATCCATGCCGTATTCGAGTTCGTACTCCACGCCGTGCACCTCGTACGGCAGCTTGCCGTGCTTGCGCACCGGGACGAAGCCCATGTTCCGCTGCTGCGCCAGCGCGGCCCCGAAAATGAAGCCCCGGGACTCGATGCCGACGATGACGTCGGCATCGGGCGGCACGTGGCAGGACAACCCCGACACGGCGGCGGCAAAGGCGTCGCCATTGGCCAGGAGCGGCGTGATGTCCTTGAACACGATGCCGGGCTTCGGAAAGTCCGGCACGTCGCGGATGTAGTCGCGCAGGTTGATGGCGGGCGCGGCCGTCATAGCACCTCCTCGGGATGGATGTTCTCCTGCCGCACGATGTGCCGCAGCTTCCGGAGCGCCGCCACCTGGATCTGGCGGATGCGCTCCCGGGTCACGCCCATGTGCCGGCCGATGGCCTCGAGCGTCCAGGTTTCCTGGCGCGGGTTCAGGCCATAGCGCAGCCGCACCACCTCGCG
>JALVTX010000326.1 GCA_027035825.1 Mariprofundaceae bacterium | reverse complement strand
ACTCCCACTCGATGGTCGCCGGCGGCTTGCCGGAGATGTCGTACACCACGCGGTTGATGCCGCGCACCTCGTTGATGATGCGGCCCGCCACGCGCGCCAGCAGCTCGTGCGGCAGCTCGGCCCAGTGCGCGGTCATGAAATCCTGCGTCTGCACCGCGCGCAGCGCCACCACCCACTCGTAGGTGCGGCCGTCGCCCATCACGCCCACGCTCTTCACCGGCAGGAACACCGCAAAGGCCTGGCTGGTGCGCTCATACCACCCCGAGGCCCGCAGCTCCTCGATGAAGATGGCATCGGCCCGCCGCAAGAGGTCCGCGTATTCCTTCTTCACCTCGCCCAGGATCCGCACACCCAGCCCCGGACCCGGGAACGGATGCCGATACACCATCTCGCGCGGCAGCCCCAGCGCCACGCCCAGCTCGCGCACCTCGTCCTTGAACAGCTCGCGCAGGGGCTCCAGCAGCTTCAGGTGCAGCGTCTCGGGCAGGCCGCCGACGTTGTGATGGCTCTTGATGGTGTGCGCCTTCTTGGTCTTCGAGCCGGCCGACTCGATGACGTCCGGGTAGATCGTGCCCTGCGCCAGCCACCTGGCGTTCGGCATCTTCTCCGCTTCTTCCTGGAAGATGTGCACGAACTCGCGGCCGATGATCTTGCGCTTCTCCTCCGGGTCGGTCACGCCGGCCAGCGCGCCCATGAAACGATCGGCGGCGTCCACCATGTCCACCTTCACGCCCAGGTGGCGGGCGAAGGTGTCCATCACCTGCTCCGCCTCGTTCAGCCTGAGCAGGCCATTGTCCACGAAGATGCAGGTGAGCTTCTCGCCGATGGCGCGGTGCAACAGCGCTGCCGCCACCGAGGAATCCACGCCGCCGGACAGGCCCAGGATGACCTCCTCGTCGCCCACCTGTGCGCGGATGCGCGCCACCGCCTCGTCAATGTAGTTCGGCATCGTCCAGGAGGCATCGCAGCCGCAGATCTCGTGCACGAAGCGGCTGATGATGGCCTGGCCCTGCTTCGTGTGCGTCACCTCGGGATGGAACTGGAGGCCATAGAAGCCGCGCTCCTCGTTCGCCATGCCGGCAATGGGCGTGGCGTCGTTGCCGCAGATGACGTGAAAGCCCTCGGGCAGCACGCTCACCTTGTCACCGTGGCTCATCCAGACTTCCAGCACGCCCTCGGGCCTGTCCTCCAGCCCCGCCAGCAGGCGGCAGGCGCCGCTGGCCCAGACCTCGGCATAGCCGAACTCGCGCACCCGGCCCATCTCCACCGCGCCGCCCAGCTGCGCCGCCATGGTCTGCATGCCATAACAGATGCCCAGCACCGGCACGCCCAGCCGGAACACCACCTCCGGCGCCTTCGGCGCATCGCCGGCCGCCGCGGATTCCGGCCCGCCGGACAGGATGATGCCCGACGGCGCGAACGCGCGGATGGCCGCCTCATCCATGTCCCACGGATGCAGCTCGCAATACACATGCGCCTCGCGCACGCGCCGGGCGATGAGCTGCGTGTACTGGGAGCCGAAATCAAGAATCAGGATTTTATCCATGCCAGACCCTCATGGACGCGGATGAACACGGATGACATGCGCGACGAACCGTCCCGGGCCGGCAGCGCCCGACCGCGAACATCCGCGTTCATCCGTGTCCGAAAACGTATGCGAAGGCAATCAGGAATCCAGCCGGTAGTTCGGCGCTTCCTTGGTGATGGTCACGTCGTGCACGTGGCTTTCGCGCAGGCCCGCGCCGGTGATGCGCACGAAGCGCGCCCGCTCGTGCATCTCGGGGATGGTCGCCGCCCCCACGTAGCCCATCGCCGCGCGCAAACCGCCCAGCAACTGGTGCAGGATGTCGGCCAGCGGCCCCTTGTAGGCCACCCGCCCCTCAATGCCCTCGGGCACCAGCTTCATCGCCTCGTCCACGTCGCCCTGGAAGTAGCGATCCTTGCTGCCCTTCTTCATCGCGCCGATGGAGCCCATGCCGCGATAGGTCTTGTAGGTGCGGCCCTGGTAGAGAATCTTCTCGCCCGGCGCCTCCTCGGTGCCGGCGAACATGGAGCCGAACATGCAGGTGGTGGCGCCGGCGGCGATGGCCTTGGCGAAATCGCCGGAGAACTTGATGCCGCCATCGGCGATGACGGGCACGCCGGCCTCTCGCCCGGCCTCCGAGCACTGCATCACGGCCGTGAGCTGCGGCACGCCCACGCCGGCCACGATGCGCGTGGTGCAAATGGAGCCGGGGCCGATGCCCACCTTGACCGCGTCGGCA
Source organism: Mariprofundaceae bacterium (assembly GCA_027035825.1). Lineage (GTDB taxonomy): Bacteria > Pseudomonadota > Zetaproteobacteria > Mariprofundales > Mariprofundaceae > JALVTX01. The sequence goes on along the minus strand of JALVTX010000326.1, from coordinate 1,073 downwards.
CCGGCATCGGCCAGGTCGCGCACCGCCTCGGGCGTGGCCACGTTGCCGCCAATGACCTGGATGGCCTCGCCGTGCTTGTCCTTGATGTGTCGCACCATCTCGATGACGCCGCGCGAATGGCCGTGCGCGGTGTCCACCACGATCACGTCCACGCCGGCCTCGACCAGCGCCCCCAGCCTGTCCAGCTCCTTCTCGCCAACGCCGATGGCCGCGGCCACCAGAAGCCGCCCCAGGTCGTCGCGCACGGCGTTCGGAAAGGCGCGGGACTTCTCGATGTCGCGCACCGTCACCAGCCCCATCAGGCGGCCGTCGTCGTCCACCACCGGCAGCTTCTCGATGCGGTGCTCGCGGAACAAATCCTTGCAGGTTTCGAGATCGGTGCCGGCCTTCACTGTCACCAGCCGCTCCAGCGGCGTCATCATCTCGCGCACGCGGCGCTGGGGGTTGCGCTCGAAGCGCATGTCGCGGTTGGTGACGATGCCGCAGAGCTTGCCGTCGGCATCCAGCACCGGGAAGCCCGAGAAGCCGTTCTCGGCCGCTAGCCGCTGCACCTCGGCCAGCGTCGTCTCGGCCGTCACCGTCAAGGGCTCCTGCACCACGCCGGCCTCGTAGCGCTTGACGCGCCGCACCTCGGCGGCCTGCTCGGCCGGCTCCAGGTTCTTGTGGATCACGCCGATGCCGCCTTCCTGCGCCAGCGCGATGGCGGTGGCCGATTCCGTCACCGTGTCCATGGCGGCGGAGAGCACCGGAATGTTTAGCCGCAGCCCCCTGGTGAATTGCGTCGTCAGATCGGCCGTGCGGGGGAGCACGTTGCTGGCCTGCGGAATCAGCAATACGTCGTCAAATGTCAGTCCTTCGACCGGTTGATGCTCAGCCATGCGAACCCCCGTAGCAAAACCCCATCACGATGGGGCGCGGCATGCTACCAGCATGCGCGGTTTGGGGGAAATGCCTGTCCTAGTCCACTACATATGAGACAAAGGCGTGGATTCAGGCCGCCATTCTGGGATTGAGGCTGGCAAGATACTGTGCGGGCGGTAGGAGGTTCAAGGCCTTGTGCGGTCGGATGTGGT
>JALVTX010000325.1 GCA_027035825.1 Mariprofundaceae bacterium | reverse complement strand
CACCAGTCGCTGCTGGCCACCCGCATGCGCCTGGACGACATGCTGCCGATCTGCGACAAGCTGGACGCGGTCGGCTTCTGGTCCATCGAGGCCTGGGGCGGCGCCACCTTCGACACCTGCCTGCGCTACCTGAAGGAAGACCCGTGGGTGCGCCTGCGCGAGCTCAAGCGCGCCCTGCCCAACACACCGCTGCAGATGCTGCTGCGCGGGCAGAATCTCCTAGGCTACCGCCACTATGCCGACGACGTGGTGCGCAAGTTCGTGGACATGGCCTGCGCCAACGGCGTGGACGTGTTCCGCGTCTTCGACGCGATGAACGACCTGCGCAACGTGCGCGTGGCCATCGAGCAGGTGAAGGCCAACGACCGCCACGCCGAGGGCGCGATCTGCTACACGGTCAGCCCCGTGCACACGCTGGAGCATTTCGTGGAGCTGGCGCGCGGCTTCGAGGACATGGGCTGCGACACGCTGGCCATCAAGGACATGGCCGGGCTGCTGACGCCGGCCGCCACGCGCGAACTCGTCACCGCGCTGAAACAGGCGGTGTCCATCCCGCTGCACCTGCACAGCCATGCCACGGCCGGCTTGGCCGAGATGGTGGAATGGGAGGCGGCGCACGCTGGCTGCGACATCATTGACACGGCCATTAGTCCGCTGGCCGGCGGCACCAGCCACCCCCCCACCGAGGCGATGGTCGCGGCCTTTGCCGGCACCGAGCTGGACACCGGGCTCGACCTGGAGCTGTTGCAAGAGATCGCCGCCTACTTCCGCGAGATCCGCAAGAAATACCGCCGCTTCGAATCCGACTTCACGGGCGTGGACACCCGCGTGCAGAGCAACCAGATCCCCGGCGGCATGATTTCCAACCTCGCCAACCAGCTCAAGGAACAGGGCGCGTTGGAGAAGATGGACGAGGTGATGGCCGAGGTGCCGCGCGTGCGCGCCGATTTCGGCTTTCCGCCGCTGGTCACGCCCACCAGCCAGATCGTGGGCACGCAGGCGGTGCTGAACGTGGTGTCGGGCAAGAAATACAAGGTCATCACCAACGAGACCAAGGCCTACCTGAAGGGCATGTATGGCCGGCCGCTGGGCGAGGTCAACGAGGAAGTGCGAAAGATGGCCCTGGGCGACGAGGAGCCGGTGACGGTGCGCCCCGCCGACCTGCTGGAGCCGGAGCTGGATGCGCTGACCCGCGACGTGGGCGACAAGGCTCGCTCGGTGGAGGACGTGCTCTCCTATGCCCTGTTCCCGGCAGTGGCGCTGGAGTTCTTCGAGGAGCGCGCGACGGGCCAGTTCAGGCCCGAGCCGCTGGAAGCGCCCGAAGAGCCGGTGGCGGAAGGAGCGCCCGCCCCCGCGCAGCCACTCGCGCCCACCGAGTTCAACCTCACCATTCACGGCGAGCGTTATCACGTGAAGATCGAGGGCACGGGTCACAAGAGCGCCGACGTGCGTCCCTTCTACGTGAAGGTGGACAACGTGCTCGAGGAAGTGATGGTGGAAACGCTGACCGAGGTGGTGCCCACCGCCGATGGCGCCATTGACGCCCGCAAGGCCGCGCGCGGCTCGCAGCGGCCCAAGGCCAGCTCGGACAGCGATGTCACCACGCCCATGCCCGGGCGCATCGTGGCCATCCATGTCGAGGAAGGGCAGCGCGTGGAGGCGGGCGACACCGTGCTCGTGGTCGAGGCCATGAAGATGGAGAACCCGGTGCATGCGCCGGTGTCCGGCACGGTTGCGGCCATCCACGTGCGCGAGGGCGACAACGTCAACCCGGACGAGTGCCTGATGGAGATCGCCTGATGGCAAGCAAGTAGCCGGACATTCCGGCGGCGGCAGGATGCCGCTGCCTTTTGGGGCAGGATGCCCGCATCGGAGGGGATTCAGGTGAGCCGCGAGAAAAGAGACGACGCCCGCGAACGCGAGGCGCGATTGGTCGAGGCCTTTCGCATGCTGCCGGGGTGCGCCTGGATGGCGGATGATCGCCTGCGCTACGAGAGCTTTCTTTCCTCGCCGGAGAAGGTGTTCGGGCAGCCGGAAGCGGAACTGATTGGGCGTCCCCTTTGGTCGTGGGCGGGCCATTCGGACGCCGCCCTCATCCCACGCGTTGAACTTGAGCGCGCCGTGACCCGGCACCGCGTCCATCTGGATTTGGCCTGGCAGTTGCCCGCCCCCGATGGGGAGCCGCGCTGGCTTGGCGAGAGCCTGTATCTGCGTTATGACGATGGCGGCCGCCTCGAATGCATTGTGGGGCTTACCAATGACATCACCGAGCGCAAGCGCCGCGAGGCGAACCTGGCCGCCCTGCAACAGCAGGCGCGCAAGATGGAGGCCATCGGCACGCTGGTGGGCGGTATCGCGCACGAGTTCAACAACATGCTGGCTGGCATCGTCGGCAACGTGTTTCTGCTGAAGGCGGAACTCAAGGACAATCCGAAGCAGAAGGAACGGCTGGAGCGCATCGAGAAGCTCTCCTCCCGCGCCGCCCATCTCATCGAGCAGATGCTGGCCTTCGGCCGCAAGCGACCGGCCCGGCTGAAAACCCTGCAACTGGATTCGCTTGTCCGGGAAGTCGCGCGCGTTCTGGAGCCTGATCTCGGCAAGAATATCGCGCTGAAGCTGAAGATGAACGCCAATGCCACGGTGCGGGCGGATGCGACGCAGCTCAAGCAGGCGCTCGGCAGCCTGCTGCAAAACGCCATGGATGCCGTGGCGGAGCGCGATGATGCCCGCATCGAGATTCGTCTGGACATCGTGGACGGCGACGACAACCTGGTCTCCCGCCTGCCGAGGCTCGCGGGCGCGCCGCGCCTGGCGCGCGTCATTGTGCGCGACAACGGGCCGGGCATCCCGCCCCGGATTCTGAGGCGGGTGTTCGACCCCTTCTTCACAACCAAGGAAGTGGGCGGCGGCACGGGCATGGGGCTGCCGCTGGCCTGGGGGGTGATGGACGCGATGGGGGGCGCAGTGGAGCTGGACAGCGAGGAAGGCGTTGGCACGGAGGCGCGCCTGTATCTGCCGCTGGCGGAAGACGGGAAGGATGATGAATGGGTCAGCGAGGATTCGGGCGAGGTGTTCCCCGGCCAGGGAGAAACCCTGCTCCTGGCCGATGACGAGGAACTCGTGCGGGAGGCTGCCTGCGGCGTCTTGCGCCGGCTGGGCTACCAGGTCATGACCGCCGCCGATGGCGCGGAGGCGCTGGAAATCGTGCAACAGCAAGGCGACGCGCTCGATCTCGTCATTCTCGACCTCATCATGCCCAACATGGGCGGCATGGAGGCGGCCAAACACATCCGGGAATTGCAACCGGACATGCCGCTGCTATTCATCACGGGCTTCGACCT
>JALVTX010000324.1 GCA_027035825.1 Mariprofundaceae bacterium | reverse complement strand
CCTCTACCGCGCCGTGGGCCGCCCGCGCTGCGCCCACTGCGACGCCTGCTTCTCCGGCGACTATCCGGTGCCCATCGAGGGGCCGCGCTCGCCGCAGCTGTCGCTGCTGCACATGGTCAATCGTGACCAATAGCCCCCGGGGGCTGATTTCCAGACTGGGGCCGGCGACACGATTCACGATGGCTGGCCTTGCGGCAGCCTGGCGGGGAGAGCCCGCCTTCCGGCTGGAGGCGCTGCTCACGCCGCCCGTGCTGGCGCTGGCATGGATGCTGGGCGATGGCGGCCAGGCGCGGGCGCTGCTGGCCGGAAGCTGGCTGCTCGTGCCGGTGGTGGAGCTGCTGAACTCCGCCATCGAATCGGCGGTGGATCGCATCGGCCCCGAGCGGCACGAACTCTCGGCCCGGGCCAAGGACATGGGCTCGGCGGCCGTCTTCGCCGCCCTGATGCTGGCGCTCGCCGTCTGGGCGCTGACGCTGCTGTCATAACGGCATGCACGGCCGCGATTCCCGCCTGATGCGCAACCTGCGCGACATCCTATGGATGTTCGCGCCCTTCTTTCTCCTCCTTCTGCTCGGGCGGCTGGCGCTCCTGGCGCTCTACCCCGACGATTTCGCGCATCTGGACGCTTGGGCGCGCCTGCGCGCCATGTTGCTGGGCGCGCTGCACTTCGACACATCCATCACGCTGATCGCGCTGGCGCTGCCGGCCTGGCTGCACCTGCTCGCCTTTGGCTGGAGCGAACGGCTCGCCTGGCGGCGGTTCCTGCTGGGCTGGAGCGAGCTCTGGCTCGTCGTGTTCGCCTTCGCGGACATCGCGGACATCGTCTATTTCGGCTTCGTGCACCGGCATCTGGGGCAGGAAATGATGGCCGCCCTCAAGAGCGACCCCGATCTCATCCGCGCCATCGCGCTGCAAAGCTACGGCTGGCTGCTCGCGACCTTCATCGCCGGCGCGGCCGCGCTCGCGGTCGCGGCCTTCTGGCTGGGCCGGCGCATGCGCCCGCGAGAACCCATGCGCGGGCCGTCGTGGCGGCTACGGCTGGCCGTGGGCGCCCTCGCGCTGGGGCTGGCCGTGCTGGGCATTCGCGGCAGCGCCGTCAGCAAGCCCATCCAGCCCGTCTATGCCTTCGAGAACGCCACCATCGCCGGCGGATACCTGGAGCTGAACGGCCCCTTCTGCGCCTTCCATGCCATGCACGGCCCGACGCCGGTGCGCGCCGCCTTCATGCCCGACGCCGAGGCCGCCCGCCTCGTGCGCGCCTCGCTCGCCTCGCCGCGCGAGCATTTCGTGGACGCGCGCCACGTCCTGCTTCGCCATCGCGAGGCATTGCGCCACCCCGCCACGCCGCCCAACATCGTCGTCATCCTGCTGGAAAGCTGGGATGCGCTGCACGTGGACATCGCACGCCAACTCGACGGCCTGAAGCCCTACGGCGTGACGCCGAACTTCGACCGGCTGGCCAAGCGGGGGCTGTATCTCGCGAGCTTCTACGCCAACGGCCAGCGCTCCATCGACGCCATCACGGCCCTGCTCACCGGCGTGCCGCCGCAACCCGGCCAGCCCTACCTGGGGGAGGGCCTGGAGCTGAACCGCTTCACCTGGCTTGGCCGCATGGCCAAGGCGCGCGGCTACGCCACCATCATGATGCAGGGCTCCAAGCGGGCCTCCTTCTATCTCGACAAGATCGCGCCCCTGGCCGGCTTCGACCGCTACCTCGGCGCGGAAGACCTGATCCCGACCCTGCATCCCGACGCGCCCAGGCCAACCTGGAGCGGCTGGGACCTCGATCTCATGGAAACCGCCCACCGCGCCTTCGCGCGCCTGCCGCGCCCCTTTCTCGGCTTCGTTTTCACCGTCAGCACGCACACCCCGTTCGATCTTCCCGATCCCCGCTGGCGGGTCTTCCCTCCCGACAGCGAGGATCACAAGCTGCTCAACGCCATGCGCTACTCGGACTGGGTGCTGGGTCGCTTCTTCGACGAGGCGCGCAAGGCGGGATACATGGACAACACCATTTTCGTGCTCGTGGGCGACCACTATTCCGGGCTCGGCCAGCCGCGCGATTTGCGCGACCAGCATCACATCCCGGCGCTGATTCTCGGCCCCGGCGTGAAGCCGCGCATCAGCCGCGAGCCGGCCAGCCAGGCGGACATCATCCCGACGCTGATGGACCTGGCCGGCTGGTCGGGCGAGCACGCCACGCTGGGCCAATCCATCATCGAGCCGGGTCTTGCGCGCGGCGTCTTCTTGCGGCGGGACAACCTGGTTGGCCGCGTGGAGCGAGGCGGCTTCCTGATGCATGATTTGAAGCGCGTCGTGTATTATCGCGGCGAGCCCGGCGCGCGCGCGCCGATGGAACGCAAGCTGCTGGCCGCCGTGCAAGTCCTGAACCAGGCCCTGCGCGCCAACACGCTGCTGCCTCCGGGCGCGGCGCGGGCCGACCGGTAAAACCAAGGGAAGACGCCGACCAACCGCATGCGAACAACCATTCACGTCGCCACGAACACACGCGAGGAACTGGTGGACATCACCGGGCCGGTGCGCCGCGTGCTGGCTGAGAGCGGCGTGAAAAACGGCCTGATGCATGTCTATGTGCAGGGCGCCACGGCCGCCGTCATGATCCAGGAAAACTGGGACGACAGCGTGCGGACGGACGTCGTCCACCTGCTGCAACAGCTCATCCCGCGCGGCGTGTGGCTGCACGACGCGCAGGACGGCAACGGCGACGCCCACCTCAAGGCCGGCCTCGTCGGCCCTTCCGAGACCATTCCCGTCTTGGACGGCGAGCTCGGCCTGTCCCGCTGGCAGAACGTCTTCCTGTGCGAGTTCGACGGCCCCCGCCGCGACCGGCCCGTCGTCTGCACCATCATTCCCGATCCCGAGGAGTCGCCATGTTCGTGACCATGAACCGATTCACCATCCATCCCGAGCACTGGGAGGACTTCGAGAACCGATTCCGCCAGCGCGCCGGCCTGGTGGAGCGCGCGCCCGGCTTCATCCGCAACGCCGTGCTGCGCCCGGCCGAGAACAGCAGCGAGCAGCATATCGTGATGACGCTGTGGGAATCGCGCGAGGCATTCGTGGCCTGGACGAAGTCCGAGGCCTTCCGCAAGGCGCACGAGAAGGCCGGCCAGACGCCGAAGGAGTGGTTCGCCGGGCCGGCGAAGCTGGAGATGTTCGAGTCCGTCACCGACACCGGCGACTGAGGCCGGAAAACGCGGGGGATTTCAGCCGCCGGCGGCCTGTGCTACCCTCGCGCCCATTCCGTAATCAGCGAGGTGCCCGATGGCTTTTGTTGTCACTCATCTGTGCGTGGACTGCGTGGATACGGCCTGCGTGGCCGTCTG
>JALVTX010000323.1 GCA_027035825.1 Mariprofundaceae bacterium | reverse complement strand
GTGTATGTGCTGGGCAATGCCGTGTGGCTGAACCACCTGACGCGGCAGCGGCGCTGGCTGGGCTGGCTGATGTGGCTGGCGGCCGCCGGCATCGTCATCGTCGCCGGCGCCGCCGTGGACATTCGCCTGGCCGGCGGCGAGGGCGGCGTCTGGCAACGGCTGACCGGCGTGGACAAGGAAAACCACTGGATTGCGCTGACGCTGTTCGCGGTGATGAGCGTGCCCGGCGCGGCCAGCGTGCTGATGCGGCAGTCCGCATTCTGGACGCGCATCGCCTTCGTCATTCCGGCCATCGTCGTCTTCGTGCCGGTGGGCATGCAGATGGACACGGGCGGCGGGAACGGCGGCAATCTCTTCGCGGGCCTCGGGCTGGCGCTGGTGGTGTGCGCCCTGCTACTGGTCTGGCAGTACCTGCTCGACCCGGAAGCGCCGGCCGACGGGGCGAAGGCCGCAACCAACATCAAGACCAGGGGGAACCCCGCGGCATGAAGCACGCACAGGCCCGGGCCGCCACGCTGATCGAGGCGCTGCCCTATCTCCAGCGCTTCGCCGACCAGACCGTCGTCATCAAGTACGGCGGCCACGCCATGGTGGACGAGGAACTCAAGGCCAGCTTCGCCACGGACATCGTCCTGCTCAAGCAGGTGGGCATCCATCCGGTCATCGTGCATGGCGGCGGGCCGCAGATTGGCCGGATGCTGGAAAAGGTGGGCAAGCAGGCGCGCTTCATCGCCGGCCAGCGGGTGACCGACAGCGAGACCATGGACGTGGTGGAAATGGTGCTGGCCGGACTGGTGAACAAGGAAATCGTCGCCAACATCAACCACGCGGGCGGCAAGGCCGTAGGCCTGTCCGGCAAGGACGGGGGGCTCATCTGCGCCCGCAAGCTGAAGCTGGAAGCGGCCGACGCGCCGGAGCTGGACGCGCCGGAGATCATTGACCTCGGCCACGTCGGCGAAGTGCACGGCGTGAACACGGGCATCCTGGAGCTTCTGGAGCGCGACCGCTTCATCCCGGTCATCGCGCCGGTTGGCTACGACAAGCCGGCCGGCCAGCGCTACAACATCAACGCCGACTCGGTCGCCGGCGCCATCGCCACCGCCCTGGGCGCGGTCAAGCTCATCCTGCTGACCGATGTGCCCGGCGTGCTGGATGGCGACCGGCAGCTCGTTTCGCGTCTGTCCGCCGCCGAGGCCGATCAGTGGATTCAGGCCGGCGTCATCACCGGCGGCATGATCCCCAAGGTGCAGTGCTGCCTGAACGCGGTGCGCGGCGGCGTCTCCCGCGCGCACATCATAGACGGCCGGCAGCCGCACGCCGTGCTGCTGGAAATCCTGACCGACGAGGGCGTAGGCACCGTGTTCACCCCCGAATAGGGCCGTGCCAGCCTCGCCCGGGCTCATCGAGGCCATGCTGCGGCCGGATTTCTATCCCGGCGCGGCCGGCGAGGTGCGCATGCTGGAAACGCACATCTCGCGCGTGTTCCTGGCCGGGGATTTCGCCTGGAAGATCAAGAAGCCCGTCAATCTCGGATTCGCCGACTTCTCGACGCTGGCGCGACGCCAGCGCTTCTGCGAGCGCGAGCTGGAACTCAACCGCCGGCTCGCGCCCGACATGTACCTGGAGGTGCTGCCCATCGGCCGAACGGAGAGCGGCTACCGCCTGGGCGAGAGGTCGAACGTCGTCGAATACTGCCTGAAGATGGCGCGCTTCTCGCAGGACGACCTGCTGGACGCGCGGCTGGCCGCGGGCCGCTTCGACCCCGCGTGGATGGATGCGCTGGCGGCCGACATCGCCGCCTTCCATGACCGGGCCGAACGGAACGAAGCCATGCAGGCCTACGGCCGCCCCTCGGTGCTGGCCGCGCACATCGAGGCCAACCTGGACGCCGCCCGTTCCTGCTCGGGCATCGTGGACGCTTCCCGGCTGGCGGCGATGGAGACGTGGGCGCGCGAGGCCGTGCGCAACCGTCAGGACGCCTTCACAGCCCGCATGCGAGCGCGGCGCATCCGCGACGGCCACGGCGACCTGCACCTGCGCAACATCGCGCTGTTCCGGGGCCGGCCCACGGCCTTCGACTGCATCGAGTTCAACGACGAGTTTCGCCTGATTGACACGATGAACGACACGGCCTTCCTGGTCATGGACTGCGATGCGCGAAACCGTCCTGACCTCGGTTTCCGCTTCCTGTCCCGCTACCTGGAGCATGGTGGCGACTACGCGGGGCTTGCGCTGCTGCCGCTGTTTTTGTTCTACCGCGCCACCGTGCGCGGCAAGGTGGCCTGCCTGCGGCTGGCGCAGATGGAAGGAGAAACCGCCGCGGATGCGCCGGTCGCGCGCGAAACCCGGGCGGAGGCCGCCGCCTATTTCGAACTGGCCGAACGCTACACCCGCGCCCCTCGCCCGCGCCTCTTCGTCGTCTCCGGCTTCTCGGGCAGCGGCAAGAGCCGCCTGGCGCTCCAGGGATGCGGGGCTGAGCGGGCCATCATCATCCGCTCGGACGCCACCCGCAAGCGACTGGCCCGCGACCACCCGCGCCTTCCGCTGTATGGCGCGGAAATGAACGCGCGCACCTACGAGGCCATGTTCGCGGCCGCAAGAACGGCGCTGGACGCCGGCTTCCCGGTCATTCTCGACGCCACCTTCCTGCGCCGGGAGGATCGCGACCGGGCGCGCTCGCTGGCCCGCCACGCCGGCGTGGAATGCCGCCTCTACTGGCTGGACGTGGACGAGGCCAGGCTGCGGGAAAACATCACGCGTCGCGCCCGCGAAGGGCAAGACGTCTCCGACGCCGACCTGGCCGTGCTGGAGCGCCAGCTCGCGCGCCACCAGCGCCCCCCGGAGGCGGACATCCGCTTCCTGCTCTCGGCCGAGGCCTGGCCCAAGGCATAACCCAATCAGCATCGCCAACGAAACGGGGCGGCCCGCCGGGCCGCTGATTCAGCGGATTACAATCAGGGCCTGTTCACGCTTGTTTGGATGGCGGCGACTTCGGCCATGATTTCGTCTCGCAAGGCAGCGCGCGCGTGGCGTGCCTCGCGGCACGCGAGCAAGCGATAACGCCGCGAGGCGGAATCATGGCCAAGTCCCTCCGGGCTGCGCCCGAAATGCGTTCACCCGGCATTGCCCGGCTTGCGAATGGAACCGTGGCGAGCCGCGTCTCGCGCTTGGAACATTCCCGCTTGGCGCCGCATTTCGGGCGGCAGCGACAACGTCCAAACAAGCGTGAACAGGCCCTAGTCCCGCAGCATCTGCTCGTGCTCGGAGAGGGAGCGCTCGAAGGCCGGACGCTCGAACAGCCGGTCCATGTAGGCCTCCAGGTGCCGCCACTTGGCCGTGTCCACCCCCATCGGC
>JALVTX010000322.1 GCA_027035825.1 Mariprofundaceae bacterium | reverse complement strand
TTCCCGCCCCTCGTATGTGAGCCCCTTGGCGGGCTTGCTGGCTTTGCTTTGCCTGGCGGCCATGAACTCCCCCTTGATTGTCTAAGGAACGGCGCATGCTGCCCCAGAGCGGGGTGAGCGGCAACCGCAACCAGCCCTTGACAAAGAGGGCGGTCTTGCTGTTAGCCCGCGCTCTTCGGGCCGGAGGGGTGACCGCCGCGGGCGGTTTGGGGCGGCCCATGAAGCAATCAAAACGAGAGAGGGAGGCAATCATGCGACGATTACTGGAAAGGGATGGGTGGCTGGCCAGGCATGCCTGGCCGCTGATGGTCTTGATGCTGTTGTTTGCTCCGGCGGTGGACGCCAGCGCGCCGACGCCGGCGCTGGCCATTGATTCCGGCGGCGGCAACGAGGACATGCGCGAGATGCGACTGCTGATGCAGAAGCTTCGCAATCTGCTCGCCAGCTCCAAGGACATTGACGATCTGGAAAAAATGGGGCTTTCGCGGGCGGACGCCAACCGCATGCGGCGGGCGCTGAAATCAAAAATATCGGCAATGACCTCGGATGTCATCGCCGCCATCAATCGGCTGTGAGGGGAGGGATCATCCAATGACAACAAATACAAAGCGAACGAATACAAAGCGAAAGGGATTGGCCATGCCGGGGCGCAAGCGCGCGTGGCTGGCGGGCCTGCTGGCGCTGCTTGGCGCGGCGGGCCTGATGGCCGAGGAAGGCGTCACCGAGGGCATCGCCGGCACGGGCAAGGCGGCGCACGTGGACGTGGCCGTGTTCCATTTCTACGGCGCGGATTCCGCGCCCAGGGAAATCAAGGGCGCGGACATCATCACCCGGCTCAAGGGCAAGGCGCAGTTCCTGACCATCACGCACTCAACGGGGGTGAAGGATCAGGATGTGCTGATGATTAACTCCGATATCCTGCGCGAGGGAGCCTCCGCCGAGGACTTTGGCGTGGACTGCCAGCTTTTGCTGCACGTGGCCCAGGGCGAGGACGTGACGGTGATGGGCAAGTGCGAGACGTTCTACTATGACGCCGCGAACAAGAAGGAGGTGGAGAGCAAACTGGCGGTCAAGCCCGTGTTGATCAAGGCCGAGGACTGGCAGCTCGTGGCGTGGGACCCGGTGGCGCACGTGGCCATCTATGCCGACGAGGAGGTGGGCAACGAATAGTCCGTCATGATCGGCATCCGCATCGCGCCCGCCGTCATGGCGGGCGCGTTTGCATCTTGCGATGCAGGTCACGGAAAATCGGCCCGCGCAATGACGGGATGGCGGCGGACAATCGCGCCCGATGGGCATGGAGGCGAGTCATGGCAAGAATGCTGGAGTTCTCGGAAGGCGACGTGCTGATGGGCGAGGGCGACGAGGAGACGGTGGCCTACCTGATCCGCGAGGGCTGGCTGGAGGTGCGCCGGGAGCGGCGGGGAATGGTGGACGTGTCCACCCTCGGGCCCGGCGAGATCGTGGGCGAGCTGGGCCTGGCGGGACTGGTGAAGAGCCGCACGGCGACGGTGACGGCGTTGACCGATGGCGTGGTCGAGATCATCGATCGCGGCGCGCTCATCCGCATGGTGAACGGCCCGGGCGACAGGCTCGTGCCTCTCCTGGCCGCCTTGCTCTCGCGGCTGCGGGACGTGATGGTGGACGAGGAAGAACCGGACGACACCATGGTGATGCATGCCCGGCTGGAGGGGCTGAACGACAAGTCCCGCCGCGCGTTGTGCAACCGCCCGCGCATGATCACGCACCTGCCTTGGGTGTTCGGCGCCTGGCGCGGACCGGCCAGCGTGACCGACCTGTTCCGTCCCCGCGAGCGCGTGGACGTGCGCCTCGGCGGCGATGGGCGAATGATTCGCCCCTGTCATGTGCAGATTGAATACGCCGAGGAGGGAGGCTTGCAGGTGCGGCTGATGAATCACGGCGACTGGTGCACGCTGGACGGCGCGCGCATCGGCCACGGCGCGGCGCCCTCGGTGGCGCCGTTGCCGCCGGGCGAGCACGAGTTGGCCTTTGGCGCGGAGGCCGATCCGTGGCGCTTCGCCATCCGGGTGCTGGCATGAGCGACCGGCGGCTGGTGTATTCCACGGAAGCGGGCCGGCTGGACCAGTCGGCCAAAAGCGACCGCGGCCGGCGCGCCGGCAAGGGGGCGAAGCGACGCCGGCATGGTGCGGCCGGCGCGAAGCCGCCCGCGGGCGAGGGTGTGCGCATTCGACGCGAGAGGAAGGGGCGCGGCGGCAAGACCGTGTGCGTTGTCTATGGATTGCCGTTGGCGGAGGCCGAGGCCAGGGCATTGCTCTCGCGACTGAAACGCAAGCTCGGCTGCGGCGGCGCGGTGCGCGACGGCGCGCTCGAAATCCAGGGCGACCACCGCGAGGCGTTGATGGCGCTGCTGGAGGCCGAGGGCTTCCGTCCGAAACTGGCCGGGGGCTGAGGCATTCCCGCACAACCTGCCGCTGGGCGGCATCGTGGCGGCGTGGTATCGTGCCGCGGGGTTGCAAACGCGTGAAGCGACCCCCAAACCCGACCGGAGACAGACGATGAACACGAACGCGATGGACACGAATGCCGGGGGCGCGTCCGCGGGCGGCCGCGACGACATGACGATGAATCCCGATGAGTTGTACCGGGAAGAGCTCTATACGGATCAGCGCCTGGGCAGCATCCGCGTGCTGGTTCCGGTCACGGCCGAGGGCGAGCGAGACGAATCCCGCGCGGTGCGCTATTCCGGGCAGGTGCAGATCATGACCCCGGCTGGGCCGCTGCCCATCAGCTTCGAGATCGAGGCGGCGACGCTGGCCGAGGCCGTCAAGGGCTTCGGGCCGGCCGCGCGGCAGGCCATCGAGGACACGGCGCGCGAGCTGGAGGAGCTGCGCCGGCAGACGGCGTCCGGTATCGTCACCCCGAGCACCGAGGACATCGGCCGGCTCTCCGGCCAGGGCGGGGGCGGCATCCTCAAGCCCTGATTCCCATGAAGTCGTCATCGCGGCCATGGATGGCCGCGCAAATCCAGAGCGTGCGCAAGCAAGCGGCGGATTTGTGAGGAAAGCGAAAGTCGCGCGTTTGATGCGAGGCCATCCTTGGCCTCGCCCCCTGCGGGCGCGCTGCGCGCGTCCAATCCGGCTTTCCTGCCGAATTGTCGCTTTCCGTCAGGCAAAAAGTCCATGGACGGACTTTTTGCGATGGAACTGACCTCTCCCCATTTTCCGGGCGTGAGTTCTTTAAGTCATTGAGATATAAGGGATAAATGCTTCATTGGGGTTGGATTGGGGTTCTCCGTTTGTTATTCTGTGTTTGCCTCTAAGCACTGAAAAACAAAGGAGAACCCCGATGAGCAAGGATGCCCGTGAACGGAGCAAATGGA
>JALVTX010000321.1 GCA_027035825.1 Mariprofundaceae bacterium | reverse complement strand
CCCATCGCGTTGGGCAGCAGGTGCCGCCAGACCAGCGCGGCGGCTGGCACGCCCAGGCTTTCGGCCGCCAGCACGAACTCCCGCCGCCGCAGCGAAAGGAACTCCGCCCGCACCAGTCGCGCCACGCCCATCCACGAGGTCGCCCCGATGACGATCATGATGTTCCAGATCGAAGGCTCCAGGAAGGCGATGACGGCGAGGATCAGGAAGAAGGTGGGAAAGCAGAGCATCATGTCCGTCAGCCGCATGATGACGGCGTCCACCCGGCCGCCGCGATAGCCCGCCAGCGCGCCCAGCGCCACGCCGATGGCGATGGAGATGCCGACGGCGACGAAGCCCACCGAGAGTGACACGCGAGCGCCGAACAGCATGCGCGAGAACACGTCCCGGCCGAGGGTGTCCGTGCCGCACCAGTGTTCGGCCGAGGGAGGGAGCAGAATGGCGTGCACGTTGATGGCGGCCGGATCGTAGGGCGCCAGCCACGGCGCGAGGAGCGCCAGCAGCGCGACCACGGCGACGATGGCCGCGCCAGCCGCCATCAGCGGCCAACGCCGCAGCCAGTCCGGCATGGTCATGCGCCGCCCCCGCCGTGACGGATGCGCGGGTCGGCCCAGGCGTAGGCAATGTCGGCCAAAAGGTTGCCCAGGAGCGTCAGCACCGCGCCGATGACCGTGATGCCCATGACCAGCGGGTAGTCGCGGGCCATCACCGCGCCATAGAACAACATGCCCATGCCGGGAATCGAGAACAGCTGCTCCACGATGACCGATCCTCCGATCATGCCCGGCACCGAGAGCCCCAGCAGCGTGATGATGGGCAGCAAAGCGTTCTTCAGCGCATGGCGGTAGCGGATGCGCCGCTCGGGCACGCCCATTGCCCGCGCGGTGGTGATGTAGTCGGCGCGGATGACCTCCAGCATGCCGCTGCGCATGAAGCGGCTCATGCCCGCGATGCCGCCGATGGCGGAGACGAACACGGGCAGGATCAGGTGCTTGGCCAGGTCGCCTTGCCGGGCCCAGAAATCCATGTGCCGCCAGTCGTAGTCGTGGAGGGCCGAAACGGGCAGCCAGTTCAACTGGACGCCAAAGGCGATCATCATCAGTAGCCCCAGCCAGAAGCCGGGAATCGCGAAGCCGATGAAGACGAACACGGTCATGGCGCGGTCGAACCATGAATCCTTGCGCACGGCGCTGGCCACGCCGATGGGGATGGCAAGCAGGAAGATGAAGGCCATGGCCAGCACGTTGATCCACAGCGTCACCGGCAGGCGCTCGGCGATCTTGTCTATGACGGGCCGGTGGTCGGCGGCGAAGGATTCGCCGAAATCCAGCCGCGCCAGGCGCTTCAGCCAGTGCCAGTATTGGAGGTGCAGCGGCTGGTCGAGGCCGTAGTAGGCGCGCAGGCGCTGGATGTCGGCGCTGGAGATCTTGGGATTGAATTCCTGGCCGGCCACGGCCGGATCGCCGGGCGCCACGTGCATGATGGCGAACGAGATCAACGTAATGCCCAGAAGCAGCGGAATCATGCCGAGCAGGCGGCGGGCGAGATAGCGCTTCATGCGCCGGAGGATAGCACTTCATCGGGGTTGATGCCCGCCACTGTTGGAGATACGCTCCGCAAGTGCGTCGGCAAGGCGCGATGCGTGCGGAGGGGTGCCCATGAAACGACTGACGATGATAGCGGGAGTATGGATGATGCTGACCCTGTCCGGGGTCATGGCGCCCGTTGGCGGGCATGGCGTGGCATTGGCCGCGGAGCAGAATCAGGCGTCGTCGAACGACAGCATGGCCCGGCTTCGCATCATCCTGCAGAAGCTCCAGGACGCGATGGCCAGCATGAAGGATTTCGACAAGCTGGAGCAGGCCGGCATGCCAAAGAAACAGGTGGATCGGATGCGCCGGGCCATGCAGCTGAAGATCAACCAGATGATGGAAGAGGCCATCAAGGACATTCACGCGCTGTGACGCGCGCCAGACGAGGAGGGGTGAGATGAAGCAGTCAATGCGGAAAGCGGTTTGGGCCTTGGGCGTGGTGGGGCTTGCCTTGGGCGCGCCTGGCGGCGCGCAGGCCGAGGGCGGGGCGCGCAACGTCAACTTCGCGGCCTTCCAGAAGGTGGACAAGGATTTTGAATTCGATCCCATCGTGCTGGGCCGGTTCTCGGATTTCATCCAGGCCATGAAGGGTGCGCAGGTGTTGCTTCTGTCGCACACGGCCGATGCCGTGGATGGCGACGTCATCAACATCCAGCAGGACGTGCTGCGCGAGAACAAGGGCGCGCTGGGCGACTATGGCATCAATTGTCAGATGAGCTTCCGGGACGAGAGCACGGCGGACAACACCTCCTATGCGGTGGGCGGCCTGTGCAAGATCATTCAGGTGGGCAATGGCAAGAACCTGAAGCTCTCGGCCGTGATTCCGATGACCAGCGTGCCGGACACCACCCAGGGCGAGGATGCCTGGGTGGAGGTGTATGAGGATGAAAAGACCGGCATCGCCTTCTACGCCAACGTGAGCAAGGGCTCGAAGTGATGTTGCCTCGCTTCCTGGGCTTCGTGCTGGTTTCGGCGGGGCTAGCCTCGTTCGTGCCGGGCGTGGCGCAAGCCGGGCCAGAGGCCAGGTGCGCCATGTGCCATGAATTCCACAGCGATGTGAACCGCGTGGGGCCGAGCCTCAAGGGCGTGTTTGGACGCAAGGCCGGAACCGCCAAGGGTTTTGCCTACATGTTCACGAAGTACGTCAAGGGCGAGCCATGGGCCTGGGACGAGGCGCATCTGCGCGCCTGGATGGATGACGCACGCCAAGCCATCAAGGACTTCACGGGCAATCCCCAAGCGCGGACGCGCATGCCGGCGCTGCATGTTCGGGGCGCGGACGCGGATGCGGTGATCGCCTTTCTGAAGCAACTGAAATAAGGCCGCCAGGCCCGCCAGGAAGTCGCTCAGTCCGAGCCGGCTTCAAGAGGCGCGACAGGGTTCCAGCACCCGCACGGGTTGATCATCGGCAACGAGCCGGGCTTCGGCATTCTCGGCGGTGGCGATGGGCAGCCAGGCGATGCCGAACAACCTTCCCTCGTGGTCGCGCGCCAGCGATTTCAGTTGGCCCACTGGCGCGCCGGCGCTGAGAATGGAGCAGGGGATGGCGCGCGGCGCGCCTTCGGGCAGCTCCACGCGGTAGAGCCGCTTGCGGATGCCGCCGCGCCAATGCATGCGGCTGGTGACTTCCTGCCCCACGTAGCATCCCTTGTCGAACGAAACGCCGTCGAACTCGATGAGATTGGCGTTCAGCGGGTGCGCTTGAGCGTCCCATTCCACGCCGAAGCGGGGCAGGCCCCGAAGGATGCGCATGGCTTCCAGCTCCGCCGGCTCGATGATGCG
>JALVTX010000320.1 GCA_027035825.1 Mariprofundaceae bacterium | reverse complement strand
CCTCATTCCCGGCTTCTTCCACGCCCAGCCAGAACACGCGCGGCCGCGCCAGCGACGGAAACACGCCCGGCGCCGCCAGCCGCAACCGCACGGGCGCCGCCTCGCTCGCGCAGTCTTCCAGCGCCTCCGCCAGGTCATCCGCCTCGCTACCCGCCACCTCGCCATAGAAGGCCAGCGTCAAATGCCAGTTCTCGCGCCGCACGTCCCGCCAGTCCGCGGCCGGCAACGCCAGCGAGGCGCCGGCATGCCAGGCGGCAATCTCGTCCACCACCTCATCCGGCAACGGCAGGGCTGCGAACAGACGCGGCATCGTCCGTCAAAAGCCGCCGGCGGCGGGTGCGCGGAAACCTTCACCGAGCAGGTAGATTTCGCTCGATGTCTTGCGCGAGGCCGCCGGCTTGACGATGCGCACGCGCGCGAACCAGCCCTGCATTTCGCGGCGGAAGTCGTCGAAACCCTCGCCCATGAAGGTCTTGAGCAGCAAGTGCCCGCCCGGCCGCAGGTGATTGACGGCGAACGACAGCGTGGTTTCGTTCAGTCCGATGATGCGCGCCTGATCCACCACCTTGTGGCCGCTCATCTCGGGCGCCATGTCGGACACCACCATGTCCACGGCCCGGCCCTCCAGCGCCCCTTCCAGCGCCCGCCGGGTGTCTCCCTCCGTGAAATCGCCGCGGATGAAGCGCACGCCCGGCGCCGGCGTCATCTCCAGCACGTCCACGCCCACCACCAGCCCGCCATCGCCGATGAGCCGCGCCAGTTCCACGCTCCACGAGCCGGGCGCACAGCCAAGGTCAACAACCACATGAACCTGTCGCTCCAACAATCTGTATTTATTCAGGATTTCCGTCAACTTGAATGCCGCGCGAGAACGCTTTCCCTCGGCCTGCGCCCGCCGCACGTGCGGGTCGTTCGCATGCCGCTGGAACCACGCGCTGGTCTTGCGCTTCGCCTTGCTTTTCGATGGTCTGGCCATAACCGCCTACCCGCGGCCAGCCGGCGCGAGAAACGTCACGCCTGGAAGCCCCTGCAAATCCGCGTCGGACGTGAACAGCTCCGCCTCGTGCTCGCGGGCGGTGGCGTAGATCACGGCGTCGGCCATGGCCAGAGCGTGCGCGAGCGAAATACCGGCCGCATCCAGAGCCAGTTGCTCCGTCATGTCCACCACCGTCTCGCGCTGCATGCGCAAGACGCACGCCATGGCCGTCGCTTCATCGATGTCCCGCTCCAGCACCTTGGCAACTTCGTAAAGGGCGATGACAGGCACCAGGATCCGCGCCCGTTTGTCCTCGATGAGTCGCCGATAGTCATCGGCCAGCGCATCGCCCTTGAACACGTGCAACCAGCCGCAGGAATCCACCACGCGCTTCAAAGGCGATCCTTCTTCTCGCGAAATGCCTCGATCTTCGCGTCCCTGGCAATGCCCTGAAGTTCCTTCAGGGACTTCAACGGAACCAGATGCGCCACGCCTCCACGCTCGATCACGCCCATTTCCTGTCCGGGCGCAAGATGCATGCGCTCCCGAACCTTCTTGGGGATCACGATCTGGAACTTGCTGGAAACCTTGACGCGCTCCATCTTGCACCTCCATTTCAAGCAACGGTAAAACATACTACGATAATTTCTTACAGCACGTCAACCGCCAACGATGCCATGGCGGCGCAAAAGCAATGTTCGAATGCGCTCTACTCCTTCAACCGCCAGCCGATGCGCCAGAGATGCCAGCATGCCCCCCCGCAGGCCAGCGCCGCGAGCGCCACCACCCACAGGGCCGTGAACGGTTCGGTGTCGCCCACGCCGAGAAAGCCGTAGCGGAAACCGTCAATCAGGTAGAAGAACGGATTGAAATGGTTCACCTGCTGCCACAGCGGAGGCAGCTGCTTGACGGAATAGAACACACCCGAAAGAAAGGTGAGCGGCATGATGAGAAAGTTGTTGACCAGCGCCACGTCGTCGAACTTGTTCGACCAGATGCCGGCCACGAGGCCCAGCCCGCCCATCAGCACGCTGCCCAGCACGCCATAGGCCAGCACCAGTTCGGGATGATTGAGCGGCACGTTCGTGAACGGCGCCAGCACCGCCAGCAGCACCGCGCCCACGACAAAGGCGCGCACCACCGCCGCGGCGAGGAAGGCCGCCACCACCTCCAGCGCCGAGAGCGGAGCCATCAGCAGGTAGATGTGGACGTTCATCACCTTGCCGAGGATCATCGAGCTGGATGTGTTCGCGAACGCGTTCTGGAGCATGGACATCATCACCAGGCCCGGAATCAGGAAGGTGAAATAATCCACGCCCAGGCCCGGCACTTGCCGCGCGCCCATCGCGTAGCGGAACACCAGCAGGTAGAGAATGGCGGTCAGGGCCGGCGCCACCACCGTCTGCATCTTCACGTTCAGGAACCGCCGCGTCTCGCGCAGGAACAGCGTCCACGCGCCGCGCGGGTTCACCGGCCTCACGAGGCCAGCTCCCGGCAGGCGGCAGCCACGCCGGCGCCGCCCGCGTCATCCTCGCGCGTCAGGCGGATGAACACGTCTTCGAGATCCTCCTCGCGCACCCCGGCATCCAGGGGAGGCCCCAGCCGGGCCACCGCCGCTTGGTAGGCCTCGTGGAAATTCGTCGCCTCCGGCGCGCCCGTGCGGCGCAGCGTCAGGCACAGGCCGCTTTCCGTGGCGCGCGGATGGAACGCCGCCAGCGCCCGCGCATCCTCCTCGGAAAGCCGGAAGCCCCGGCCGTAGCGCAGCCACAGGTAGCGACCGGCCACCTCGCGCATCAGTTCCGCCATCGGGCGGTCGGCCACCACGCGGCCGGCATTGATGATGGTCACGAAGTCGCAGAGCTCCTCGGCCTCTTCCAGGTAATGGGTGGTGAGCAAAATGGTCACGCCCTGCCGGTTCAGCTCGCGCATGAAATCCCACAGCCGCCGGCGCAACTCAACGTCCACGCCCGCCGTCGGCTCGTCCAGGATAACCAGGGGCGGGCGATGCACCAGCGCCTGCGCCACCAGGAGCCTGCGGCGCATGCCGCCGGAGAGCTGGCGGGTGTTCTTGCCGGCATGGCGCGCCAGCTCCAGCCGTTCCAGCAGCTCGTCAATCCAGCGCTCGTCCGGCTTGCAGCCGAACAGCCCCGAGGTGATGCGCAGCACGTCGCGCGGCGTGAAGAACGGGTCGAACGCCACTTCCTGCGGCACCACGCCCATGTGACGCTTGCACCAGGCGCGCTCGGCGAACACGTCGCGGCCGAGCAGCCGCGCTTCGCCAGCGCTGGGACGCACGATGTCCGCCAGGATGTTGATGAGCGTGCTCTTGCCGGCGCCGTTGGGCCCCAGCAGCGCATGAAACGCGCCGCTGGACACGTCGAGGCTCACGCCATCCAGCGCCGTCTTGCCGTTGCG
>JALVTX010000319.1 GCA_027035825.1 Mariprofundaceae bacterium | reverse complement strand
CTCATCGCGATGCTGATGGTGGCCGTGGCCGAGAACGGCCGCATCCCGGTGGACAACCCGGCCACGCACCTGGAACTGACGATGATCCACGAGGCGATGATCCTCGAGTATTCGGGCCGCCACCTGGCCCTCATCGAGTGGGCCAGCCAGATCAAGCTGCTCTTGTTCGCCACCCTGATCTTCGACCTCTTCCTGCCCTGGGGCGTGCATGCGGCGGCGCAGTTCTCCGCCCCGGCGCTGCTGCTGGCGCTGGCGTTCTGGACGCTGAAGCTGGTGGCGCTGCTGCTGGCGCTGGCGCTGGTGGAGACGTGGCTGGCGAAGATGCGGCTGTTCGAGGCGCCGCAGTTCTTGAGCGCGGCCTTCTTCATCGCCCTGCTCGGCATGTTCAGCCATTACATCCTCGAGGTGGGCGCGGGATGAGCGGCGAGCTTCTGCAACAGGTCATCACGATGGCGGCGGCCTTCCTGCTGCTGATTTCGTTCGCGCTGCTGGCCCAGAAGCGGCTCTTGTCCGTGCTGCACTGGTTCGCGATGCAGGGCGTGGTGCTGGCGGCGGTGACGGCGCTGGTCGCGCACGCCAACGCCTCGACCGAGCTCTACGTCTCGGCGGCCATCACGCTGGCGCTGAAGGGCGTGCTGCTGCCGTGGCTGCTGTGGAAGATCATCCGCAAGCTGGACGTGCACCGCGAGGTGGAGCCCCTGGTGAACATCCCGCTGACCATGCTCATCGCGGCGGCGCTGGTGGTGTTCGCCTTCGTCGTGGCGCTGCCCATCGAGAAGCTGTCGCACCTGCTCACCCGCAACACCATCGCCATCGCCACCGCCAACGTGCTGCTCGGCATGCTGATGATGATCACCCGCCGCAAGGCCATCACCCAGGTGGTCGGCTTCCTGGCCATCGAGAACTCGCTCTTCTTCGCGGCCATCGGCGCCACCTATGGCATGCCGCTGGTGGCCGAGCTGGGCGTGGCCTTCGACGTGCTGATCGCCACCATCGTCTTCGGCCTGTTCTTCCTGCAAATCCGCAGCACCTTCGACTCACTGGACCTGGACGCGATGGAGCGCCGGCCATGAGCGCGCTGGCCTGGTTCGCCGTGCTGCTCGGCGCGCCGCTGCTCGGCGCCGGGGTGCTGGCGCTCATCCCGGGCGAGCGCTGGGCCTCGCGCATCAACGTCGCGGCCAGCTTCATCGGCTTCGCGGCCAGCCTTCGGCTCGCCGCCATCGTGCTGGCGCACGGTCGCATCGTCACCCCGGGCGAATGGTTCTTTCTCGACAGCTTCAACGTGTTCCTGGTGGCGCTGACCGCCTTCGTGTCCACGACCACGGCCATCTTCTCAGGCCCCTACATGCGCCACGAACTGGCGCGCGGCCGCGTGGACGCGCGCCGGCTGCGGCTCTACCACGCGATGTTCCAGCTCTTCGTCTTCGGCATGTTCCTCGGCCAGACCTCGAACAACATGGCCATCATCTGGCTGTCGCTGGAGGTGGCCACGCTGGCCACGGTGCTGCTGGTGTCGCTCTACCGCACGCAGGCGGCTATCGCCGCGGCATGGAAATACCTGATTCTCTGCGGCGTCGGCATCTCGCTGGCGCTGTTCGGCACCGTGCTGCTGTTCTTCACCTCCTCGGAGGCGCTGGGCCACGGTGAGGCGGCGCTGACCTGGACGCGGCTGGCGGCCGCCAGCGGCCAGCTCGACCCGATGGTGATGAAGCTGGCCTTCGTCTTTCTGCTCATCGGCTACGGCACCAAGGTGGGGCTGGCGCCGATGCACGCCTGGCTGCCGGACGCCCATGCCGAGGGGCCCACGCCCGTATCCGCCGTGCTCTCCGGCCTGCTGCTGAACCTGGCGCTGTATGCGCTGGTGCGCTGCAAGATGCTGGTGGACGCGGCCGCCGGCGCGGATTTCGCGGGCCACCTGATGATGGGCTTCGGGCTGGCGGCGCTCCTCGTCGCCGCCTTCTCGCTGCACCGGCAGACGGACATCAAGCGCATGTTCTCCTTCTCCTCCATCGAGCACATGGGCCTGATGACCTTCGCCTTCGGCATCGGCACGCCGCTGGCGGGATTCGCCGCCCTGCTGCATATGACCACGCATTCGCTGGTCAAGTCCGGCATCTTCTTCACCGTCGGGCACGCGGCGCAGAACATGGGCACGCAGGCCATGGCGCACATCCGCGGGCTGATCGCCCACCAGCCGGGCATCGGCTGGGGCCTGCTCATCGGCGCCTGCGCCATCGCCGGCTTCCCGCCCTTTGGCGTGTTCACCAGCGAGTTCCTGGTGTTTTCCGCAGCGCTGCATTCCGCGCCATGGACGACGGCCGTGCTGCTGGCGGGGCTGCTGGTCGCGGCGGCGGGGCTGTTCCGCTTCGTGCCGCACATGAGCTACGGCGAGCCGCCGGAGGATGCCGTCGTCGTGCGCGCCAACATGCTGCCGGTGTGGCTGCACCTGGCGCTGGCGCTGGCGCTGGGCGTGTCCGTGCCCGGCTTCCTGGCGCACTGGTATGAGCAGGCGGCGCACATCATCGCCGGGGGCGGCGCATGATCCACGAAGCCAACACCTGGTTCGCCGAGCGGCTCTCGGACGCCGGCATCGTCACCCGCTACCTGGAGGATCATCACCCCACGCACATGCCGTGCCTGGAGCTGCGGCGGCTGGACTGGACGCACGCGGCCGGGGAGGCGCGCCGACACGACATGCGGCTGGTGGCGCTGTGGGCGGCCGAGGGCAGCGCGCACGATGCCGATACGCTCTATGCCTACATGGCCTTCGCCCATCCCGAGCACCGGCACGTGCTGCTGCGCACCGGTCTCGATGCGCGCGAACCGACGCTGCCGGACATCTCCCGCCACTACATCGCCGCCGCGCGCATGGAGCGGGCCATGCAGAGCCTGTTCGGCATCCGGGTGGAAGGGCTGGCCGATGCCCGGCCGTGGATACGTCACGAGCACTGGCCGGAGGATGCCTGGCCGATGCGCACCGCGTTCGCGGCCGATGCGCGGCTGGCGCGCGGGGAGGGGACGTATCCCTTCGCCGAGACGCGTGGAGACGGGGTGCACGAAATCCCGGTGGGGCCGGTGCACGCCGGCATCATCGAGCCGGGACACTTCCGCTTCCATGTCGTGGGCGAGGAGATCCTGAACATGGAGGCGCGGCTGGGCTACGTGCACAAGGGCATCGAGAAGCGCTTCGAGGGGCGGACGGCCGCGGAGGGCGCGCGGCTGGCGGCGCGCATCTCGGGCGATTCCGCCGTCGCCCACGCCTGGACCTTCGCCCAGGCCTGCGAAACGGCCGCCTACCTGGAGATTCCGCCGCGCGCGACGCTGATCCGCGCCATCGCCTGCGAGCGCGAGCGCATCGCCAACCACGTGGGCGACATCGGCGCCATCTGCAACGACGC
>JALVTX010000318.1 GCA_027035825.1 Mariprofundaceae bacterium | reverse complement strand
CGAGCGCCAGCCGCTTCTCCACCCGCGCCGGCGGCACGTTCTCCCCGTTGGAGAGCACCATCAGCTCCTTCTTGCGATCCACGATGCGGACGTAGCCGTCCTCGTCCATCTCGGCGACGTCGCCGGTATGCAGCCAGCCATCCGGCTCCAGCACCGCCTCGGTCTCCTCCGGCCGCTTCCAGTAACCGCGCATCACCATCGGCCCGCGCGCCAAAAGCTCTCCGTCATCCAACAGCCGCAGTTCCACGCCGGGCAGCGGCGGCCCCACCGTTTCGGGCTTGATGCGTTCCTCGGGATTGACGGTAATGACCGGCGAGGTTTCGGACAGCCCGTAGCCCGGACATACCTTCAGCCCCGCCGCCAGCAGGAAACGGGCAATGTCCGGATGCAGCGCCGCGCCGCCGGAAATGAACAGCCGCAAGCGACCGCCCAGCTTCGCTCGCAGCGGCGCATGGGCCAGCCTGTCCAGCACCCGGAACGCCAGCGCCTTGCCGCCGCCCCAAGGCTCGCCGCGCTGCAAGGCCTCGAACCGCTCCAGACCCAGCCGCTGCGCCGCCGCGAACAGTCGCCGCTTGAAGCCGGGCGCGTGCGCCAGCTTCTCCTGCACGCCGGCATATATCTTCTCGTAGAGCCGCGGCACGGAAATCATGATGGTCGGCCGCACCTCGGGGATGTCGCGCATCAATGTCGTCACGTGCTCGGCATAGGCGATGCGGGTGCCGCAGGCCGTCGGCAGGAAATGCCCGACATTGCGCTCGTAGGCATGCGCCGCGGGCAGGAAGGAGAGGAACACGTCCTCGGGAAACACCGGGATCACGTCCAGCTCGGCGGTCACGTCGCTGAGCAGGTTGCCGTGCGTGAGCATCACGCCCTTGGGCTTGCCGGTGGTGCCGGAGGTGTAGATGAGCGTCGCCAGATCGTCCCGCCCGGGGGCGGCGACGGGAACCTCGCCATCGAAGGCCGCATCCCGGCGCACGCTCTCCAGGCTGATGACGCCATCGCCGCGCAGCGGGAATACCGGCGCCTTCGCCGCATTGAGCTTGGCCTGCTGTTCGCCCGGCTCCACCAACGCCAGCTTGCATTCGGCATCGTCGAACACGTAGTTCACGGCTTCCGGTGGGTCGGTGAAATACGCCGGCACGGTCACCGCCCCCAGGCGCAGGATGGCGAAATCGGCCATGAACCACTGCGGCGAGTTGTGGCCCAAAAGCCCCACGCGGTCGCCCGGGCGCACGCCCACGCCGTGCAGCCAGTTGACGATGCGCCGCACCGAGCGCTGCACCTCGCCGCGATCCAGCCAGCGCCACGCGCCCTCCTCGCGCCAGCCGAGCAGCGGCGCATCCCGCCATTCGGGCGGCGACTCCAGCAGCAAGTCGGAGAGGCAGGAAGCCCGCGCCGAAAGCTCCCGCCCGGGGCAGGCGCGCCTGGTCGTCATGCGTCTCCGTCGCCGGGCGACGATGCGTCCCGGCCTGGCCCTTCTCCCTTGGGCCCTTCCCTTCCTGGCAACAGGGACAAGAGCCCCGCATCCAGCCCCCGCGCCTTCATGCGGCCGGCCAGATCATCGGCGTCCTGCGCCGCGAAATGGTGCAGCAGCCCGCCGCGGAAGGGCGGAAACCCGATGCCAAAGATCATCGCCGCATCCAGGTGCTCCGCGTCGTCCACCACCTTCTCGCGCAGGCAGGTGAGCGCTTCCGCCAGCATCGGCAGCAGGCAGGCGTCCACGATGGCGGCATCGGCCAGCGCCGGCGGCGCATCGGCAATGGCCGCGTCCACGCCTTCCTCGCGGTTCCTGTCCTCCGGCAGGCGCACGTATTCGCCCAGCCCCGGATTCACCTCGCCGCGCCGCCCCTTTTCCCAGACATAGAACCCGGTGCCGGACTTCTCGCCCAATAGCCCGTCGTCCACCATGCGCGCCAGCCACGCCGGCAGCGGCCGGTGGCCCGCAAGCTCGGCGGACAGGTGCTCGCCCACGTGGCGGCAAATGTCCAACCCCACCTTGTCCGCCAGTTCCAGCGCCCCCATCGGCATGCCGAAGTGCTTGAGCGCGCCATCCACGTGCTCGGGCCGCTGCCCGCTCTCCACGAGCCCGATCGCCGCCGTCATGTAGGGCATCAGGCAGCGGTTGACGAGGAATCCCGGCGCGTCGCGCACGATGACCGGGTGCTTGCCCCAGCGCACGGCCAGCGCCGCCACCGCGGCCAGCGTCTTCTTCGTCGTGCGCGGGCCCGCCACCACCTCCACCAGTGGCATCTTCGGCGCCGGATTGAAGAAATGCATGCCGGCCATGCGTCCCGGATGCTTCACCGCCTGCTGCATGGCCGCCACGCGCAGCGATGAGGTGTTGGTCAGCAACAGCGCATGGCGATCCACCCGCGCCTCCACCTCGCGCCACAGCTCGTTCTTCACCTCCAGCTCTTCCAGCACCGCCTCGATGACCACGTCGGCCGCCTCCAGGCCGCTGCGGTCGGCGGCGGGACGGATGCGCGCCAGCCGTTTCTCGTCGCGTCGGGCCAGCCCGGCCAGCTTGCGCATGGCCCGCCCGAGCGCCTCGACGGACACGTCGTAGAGATTCACCTCGCAGGTCTTCGCCGCCACCCAAGCGATGCCGCCGCCCATCACGCCGGCGCCGAACACCGCCGCCCGCCCGATGGCCTCGGCGTCCTTGCTCCCCTTGCGCGCGGCTTCCTGATGCTTGAGCCCCTCGCCCAGGCGGAAGACGTGAATCAGGTTCTTGCAGGTGGGCGTGACGGCCAGCCGTCCCAGCGACTCGGCCTCCCGCGCATAGGCCTGCCCCTCGGGCAGGCCGGCGATGGCCTCCAGGAGCGCGATGGTCGCCGGCACGGCCGGATAAGCCTCGTCCACGTCCAGATGGCGGAACCGCGCCAGCGCCTTCTTCTCCACCTGGCGGAAGAACAGCCAGCGGGCGGGCGGCAGCCGCATCCACCAGGGCCGGGCACCGCGACGCGCCTTGCCCCGGCGAGCCAGGTAATCGATGGCCGCCTCTTCCTGCCCGGGCTTGCAGGCGATGTCGGCGAGCTTCATGCGCCGCGCCTTGCGCGCATCCACGGCCCGACCGCTCAAAATCATGTCCACGGCGGCCAGCCAGCCCACGCGCCTGGGCAGCCGCACGCAGCCGCCGAACCCCGGATGAATCCCCAGCCGGATCTCGGGCAGGGCCAGGCGTGTCTTCTCGTCCTCCACGGCGGCCAGCCAGTCGCAGGCCAGCGCCAGCTCCAACCCGCCGCCCATGGCCGCGCCACGCACCACCGCCACCGAGGGACACGGCAAGGTTTCGATGCGGCGGAACAGCGCCTGCCCGCGCTCGGCCAGCCTCGCGGCCTCGTCAGCATCGCGCACGGCGGCGATGACATCCACGTCCGCGCCGGCGATGAAGCAGCCCGGCATGCCGC
>JALVTX010000317.1 GCA_027035825.1 Mariprofundaceae bacterium | reverse complement strand
AGCAGGTGGACCGGATGCTGCTGGTGTTCGAGGACCTGAACGAGCTTTCCGACCGCGACATCCAGACCATCCTCAAGCACATCTCCTCCGACGACCTGGTCAAGGCCCTCAAGGGCGCGCCGGACGAGCTGGCCGAGAAGTTCTTCGGCAACATGTCCAGCCGCGCCGCCGAAATCATGCGCGAGGACATGGAGGTGATGGGCCCGCTGAAGCTGGCGGACGTGGAGGAGGCGCAGCAGAACATCCTGAAGGTCGTGCGCAAGCTGGACGACGAGGGCGCCATCTCGCTGGGCGCGGGCGAGGAGATGGTCTGAGATGGGCGACTCCGCGCTTGCGCCCCTGCCGGTGCGCGCCATTGATCCCGGCCCGCGCCGCCCCGCGCCCTTCATGGAACTGGGCGGCGCAACGCGCGATGACGGGCCCGCGAGCGCGATGCCGAAGCAAGACCCGGCCGCGGAACGGATGCGGCAGCTGGAGGAGATGCTGCGCGAGGCCCAGGGCCGGGCGGAAATCATCGAGAAGGAAGCCTACGACAAGGCCTGGCAGGCGGGCGAGAAAGCCGGCCTGGAGCTGGGCCGCGAGCGCGGCCGGCAAATCCTGGCGCAAATGGAATCGCTGCTCGCCGAGGCCGAACGCGCCATGGGCCAGATGCAGGCGCGCTTCAGCGAGGCCGTGCTCGACGTGGCCGAGGCCGTGGCCCGCCGCGTGGTGGGCGAGCTGCTGGACGAATCGCCCGAACGGCTGGCCGGGATGGTCGCCCAGGCCGCCCGCAAGCTGCCCGAAACGGGCGAGCTGTCGCTGGCCGTCGCGCCGGAGGATGCGGCCATGTTCGAGCGGCTGATGGAGGAAGAACTGGCCGGCGCGCGCATCGTCGCCGACGAACGCGTGCGCGCCGGAACCTGCCGCATCATGGCGCGCGACCACGACGTGCTGGTGGATGCCGACGAGGCCATCGCCGCCTGCATGCAGGCCATTCGCGCGCCGCTGCTCGCTCCCGCCCCATCCGAAGACGAATCGGGCGCGGAATGAACCCGCCCGCCCTGTGGCAGCCATCCGCGCGCCGACGCGCGCTGGAGCGCCTGCGCCATGCGCCGGCGTTCCCGACATTCGGCCGCGTGAAGAAGGTGCTGGGGCCGATGGTCGAGGCCGGCGGCCTGCGGCTGTCCACCGGCAGCGCCTGCGAGATCGAATCCGCCGCCGGCAACCGCATCGAGGCCGAGGTGGTCGGCTTCCGCGACGATCAGACCTTGCTGATGCCGGTGGGCCGCAATCGCGGCATCGCGCCGGGCGACGCCGTGCGCCCGCGCGCCACGCCGCCCGGCATGGTCGTGGGCGAGCATCTGCTGGGGCGCATCCTCGACGGCAACGGCCAACCCATGGACGGCCGGCCATTGACCGCGGGCGGCGCGTTCCGGCCATTGCATGGCGCGCCGCTGAACCCCTGCGACCGTCACCTGATTGACACCCCGCTCCAGACCGGCGTCAGGGCGCTGGACGCCTGCCTGACCATGGGCCGCGGCCAGCGCGTGGGACTGTTCGCCGGGGCCGGCGTCGGCAAGAGCTCGCTGCTCGGCATGATGGCGCGCAACGCCGACGCCGATGTCAACGTCATCGCGCTGGTAGGCGAACGCAGCCGCGAGGTGCGCGAGTTCATCGAGCGCAACCTGGGCGAGGCGCTGGCGCGCAGCGTGGTCGTGGTCGCCACCTCGGACATGCCGCCGGTGCTCCGCATCCGCGCGGCGCTCTTGGCCACCACCATCGCCGAATACTTCCGCGACGAGGGGCGTCACGCGCTGCTGATGATGGACAGCCTGACGCGGTTCTCCCAGGCGCAGCGCGAAATCGGCCTGATGCTGGGCGAGCCCCCGGCCAGCAAGGGCTACACGCCCTCCTGCTTCGCCAGCATGGCGGAGCTGCTGGAGCGGGCCGGGCCGGGCGCGAACGGCGGCGACATCACGGGCATTTACACCATCCTGGTGGAGGGCGACGACATCGCCACAGACCCCGTGGCCGACGCGGCGCTGGCCATTCTGGACGGCCACGTGGTGCTTGACCGCGAGCTGGCCGGGCGCGGCCACTTCCCGGCCATCAACGTCCTGAAGAGCGTGAGCCGGCTGGCCTCGGAGCTGGCCGACGAGACGATGCAGAAAGCGGCACGATCCTTGCGTGGTGAACTGGCGCTGTTCGAGCGCATGGAGGACATGGTGAACATGGGCGCGTATGAAGCCGGAAGCAACCCCGAACTGGATCGCGTGATCGCGCGCATGCCCGCCATCCGCGCCTTCCTCCAGCAGGAACAGCACGAAGCCAGCCGCTTCGAGGACTCCCGCGCGGAGCTGCTGCGACTGATGGAGGAGGCATGACATGCGCCTGATGCCGCACCAGATTCTGCAAAAGCTCGGCGAGCGCGAGCGCCAGCGGGCGGGCCAGGAACTGGCCGCGCTCGGCCGTGAACGCCGGGACATCATGCAGCGAATGACGGAAACCGAGGCCCGGCTGGAAGAGCTGGCCCGGCAGCGCGAACACACGCTGCGGATGGGCGCGCGCGCCGGCATGCTGGTGCTGATGGACGAGATGATGCGCGAGCATCAGGCGCGCATCGCGCGGCTGGAGGCGCGGATGGATCGCGTGCACGAGCAGGAGCAGGCCGTGCTGCGCCGCTGGCTGGAGCTGGATGGCCGCGACAAGGCCCTGGCCGGCATGGAGGAACGCCTGAAGCGGGCGCGCCGTCGCGCGATGGACGCGCGCCGCCAGCGCGAGGACGACGACCGCGCGGCCATCGCCGGCCTCGCCCGGAGCCTGGAGGGCTAGGCCCATGCGCGCGGGCAAGATCCTGGCGCTGATGCTGCTGCTCACGCTGGTGGCGCTGGGCCGCATGGCGGCGTCCTTGCTGCCGGATACGTCCCCGGCCAGCGCAAATGACGCACCCGGCGCGCCCGGCGTAATCGAGGCCGACGCCGCGCCGGCGGCTCGCGCCGCAACGCCCAAAACCGAACCAGCCGCCGCGCCGGCTACCGAGCCAGCCAAGCATACCGCCAACGCCGCCGCGCCCGAAACTCCGTCGCTGGTGACCAAGGCCCACGCCTCGCCGTGGACGCCCAGCGACGCGATGGCGTGCGAAACCGAGCGCAAGGCGCTCCTGGGCCTGCGCGAGCTCAAGCAGCAACTGGAAGAACGCCGCCAGAAGCTGGATGCGCGCGAGCAGGCCATCGCCGAGATGGAGCAGAAGGCCGCCGGCCGCATCAAGGAGCTGGAGGACATGGAGGCCCGCCTGCAGGACATGCTGGCGCAGGAAAAGAGCATCAACGACAAGAAGATCAAGCGTCTGACCGCCGTGTACGAGGGCATGAAGCCGGCCAAGGCCGCGCCGGTCATCGCGCGCATGGAGCTGCCCATCGTGGTGCGCATCTTCTCGCGC
>JALVTX010000316.1 GCA_027035825.1 Mariprofundaceae bacterium | reverse complement strand
GAGCGCGCCAAGAACGAGGCCCAGGCCTATGCCAACGACGTGGTGCCGAAGGCGCGCGGCGAGGCCAAGAAGATGGTGCTGGACGCCGAGGCCTACGCCGCGGCCAAGGTGGATCGGGCCGAGGGCCAGGCGCAGCGGTTCCTGAGCCTGCTCAAGGCCTACCGCGCGGCGCCGGAGATCACCCGCAAACGCCTGTATCTGGAGGCGATGCAGGACGTGCTGGCGCGGGTGGACAAGGTCATCGTCAGCAAGTCCGTGGCCGGCAAGGTGCTGCCGTATCTGCCACTATCGGCGCGCGGCAAGGTGGAGGTGAAGTGATGGGGCCGAAGCAGGGATTCGTTCTGGGCATTCTGGCGGCGGCGCTGGTGCTGCTGAACATGAGCGCCTTCGTCGTGGATCAGCGCGAGATGGCGCTGGTGTTGCAGTTTGGCAAGCCGCAGCGGGTCATCCAGCAGGCGGGGCTGCACTTCAAGCTGCCGTGGCAGAGCGTGACGCACTTCGACCGGCGGCTGCTGGTGCAGGACGCGCCGCCCAACGAGGTGATCACCAAGGACAAGAAGACCATCCTGGTGGACGCCTACACCCGCTGGCGCATCGTGGATCCGTTGAAGGTTTATCAGGTGGCGCGCACCGAGAACGGCGTGGCCGCGCGCATGGAGGACGTGATTCGAAGCAAGATTCGCGACGTGCTGGGCCGGCACACGCTGATGGAGATCGTTTCGGGCGGCGGGGACGCGACGCTGCGCGCCAAGCTGATGCACGACATCACGCGCATGGCCGACGCCAATGTCCGCAATCTCGGCATTGACGTGGTGGACGTGCGCATCAAGCGCGCCGATCTGCCGCCGGAGAACAGTGATGCCGTGTTCGAGCGCATGAAGGCCGAGCGCCAGCGCATCGCCAAGCAGTATCGCTCCGAGGGCGAGGAGGCGGCGCGCGAGATTCGCGCCCAGGCGGACAAGGAACGGAAGATCCTGGTGGCGGACGCCTACAAGCAGAGCGAGATCATTCGCGGCAAGGCCGACGCGAAGGCGGCGCTCATCTACGCCCGCGCCTACGGCAGGGATCCGAAGTTCTATGCCTTCACGCGCTCGCTTCAGGCCTATCGCGACTCGGTGCGGCCGGGCGACCGGCTGGTGATCACCCCGGATTCGGAGTTCTTCCGCTTCTTCGAACACGCCGGGAAGTGACGTAGCCGAGAGGCCTGCGATGAAGGACTTGTGGGCCGCGCTGGGACTGGTGCTGGTACTGGAGGGCGCGCTCTACGCCCTGTTTCCGCGCCGGATGATCGAGTTCATGCGGCAGATTCCGGAGCTGCCGCCGGCGGCGCTGCGCGCGGCAGGGCTACTGGCGGTGGCGCTGGGCTGGCTGGTGGTCTGGCTGGTGCGGCGAGGGTAGCCGCGACGGGAGCGCCCGGCTTTGCTTGAGGGTCAGTCGGGCGCGTCCATTCGCAGGATCTCCAGCAGGCGCGTCCGGCAGATGTCGGCCAGCTTGCGCTGAAAGGCGGCGCTGCCGCGCGCGACATCCATGACGTCGTCGTCCCGGAACTCGATGACTTCCGCCAGTTCCGCGGCCGTCACGTCCGCCGTCGGATGCTCGGAGAAGCCGAACACCGACATTTCGCCCACGATCTCGCCCCGGCCGCGAAGGGCCAGGGGCTGGCCGTCCCGCTCGATGCGCAGCCGGCCGGAGGCGACAAGGTAGAGGTGCGGGCGAGGGCCCTGCTGCTCGATGAGGCGTTCGCCCGGAGCGAGCATGCGCACCATGGCGTGCTTGAACAGCCGCTTGCGGGCGCCCCGATCCAGCAGCGAGAACAGGGGATGCGTGGCCACGATGGCGCCGTAGAGGCGCTCGCGCGCCATCTGCTCCAGCGCCATGCGCAGCTCCGGCCGCTGGCGCATCCGGCGTTCGATGTCGGTCCAGTCGTATTCCTCGCATTCCACCGGCCCGATGGCCCGCCAGCGCAGGCGCGGCGGCAGATCGGGATGCAGCGCCGAGCGGATGCCCAGCCATTCGCCGGGGCCGTATTCGCCGATGTCGCGCCAGCCGCTTTCCGTTTCCGCCTCGATGCCCACGCGGCCCGAGACAATGCGCCG
Source organism: Mariprofundaceae bacterium (assembly GCA_027035825.1). GTDB lineage: Bacteria > Pseudomonadota > Zetaproteobacteria > Mariprofundales > Mariprofundaceae > JALVTX01. The sequence goes on along the minus strand of JALVTX010000316.1, from coordinate 13,003 downwards.
GATGACGGGGGATTTGGCGCGCCACGGCAGCCAGTCGCCGGCTTCGTGGCGGGCGAGGCGGCCCGAGCCTTCCAGCGCATTGGCCAGATCATCCATCCATGCCATATGTTCAGGATGATGAAGTCCGGTCTCCGGAAATCAAGTGACTTTGCTCACAATGACAGGATTTGACCCGGCGGCTAGGATGCCGTGCGTCGCCGGCGGGCGAGACCGCCGGATACAGGGCAAGGAGGAACGACATGAACCGCAAGACGACCCGGGACGCCGCCGCCGAGGCGATGGAATCCGGCAACGTGGACAAGATTCGGGAAATCATCTTCGGCGCGCAGATGCGCGACTACGAGAAGCGCTTCGCGGCGCTGGAATCGCGCCTGCTGAAGGAGTCCTCGGCGCTGCGCGACGAGGTGGCCGGACGGCTGGACGCGCTGGAGCGGTTCATCAAGCAGGAGGTCGCGGACGTGCGCGAGGCGCTGGCCTCCGAGGCGTCCGAGCGCGAGAGCGAGTGCCGCGGCCTGGCGCGCGACATCGAGAAGCTGGACGCGGCGGCCGAAAAGAAGCGCACGCAGCTTCAGGAGAAGCTTTCCAAGGGGCAGCGGGAGCTGCGCGAGGCGCTGCTGGAGCAGTCCAAGGCGCTGGGCGAGGATATCCGCCGGGCGCGCGAGGAGATGGTCGCGGCGCTGGAGGCGGCGACGGAAGAGTTGCGCGGCGACAAGGCCGACCGGCAGGCGCTGGCGGCCATGTTCACCGAGATGGCCATGCGGTTGAACGACGAATTCGCGCTGCCCGGCGGAGACGCGGAGCAGGGCTGAGGCGCGCGTGCCGGGCCAGGCCGAAGGCGCGGGCGGCGTCGGCGATCGGGAGGGGCGCGACGCGGCCCGTTCATCGGACATCGAGACGCTGAGGGAGCTCATCGTCGGGCCGACGGCCCGGCGCGTGGAGCAAATCGAGCGGCGGTTGGAGCAGCCCGCGCGGGTGGAGGACACGGCCCGCGTGCTGCCGGACATCATCCGCGAGAGCCTGCGCGAGGATGCGGACGCGGCCGAGGAGGCGGCGCGGCCGCTGGTGGAGGGTGCCATCCGCCGCTCCGCGCGCAAGAGCCCCGAGGCGCTTTCCGATGCGCTCTTTCCGGTGCTGGGGCCGGCCATCCGCAAGTCCATCACGCACGCGATTGCCTCGATGATGCAGTCGCTGAACCAGACGCTGGAGCATTCGTTCTCCGCGCGCGGCCTGAAGTGGCGGTTCGACGCCTGGCGCACCGGCAGGCCCTTCGCCGAGGTGGTGCTGCTGAACACGCTGGTGTATCGCGTCGAGCAGGCGTTCCTGATTCATCGCGAAAGCGGCTTGTTGCTGCGCCACGTGGCCATGGACGAAAGCCTCGGGGAGGACGCGGACGTCGTGTCCGGCATGCTCACGGCGGTGCGGGATTTCGCCCGCGATGCCTTTGACGCGGAGGGATCGGATGAAATCGAGTCCCTCCGCATGGGAGAGCTGGAGCTGTGGGTGGCGCGAGGCCCGAATGTGTTGCTGGCGCTGGCCTGCCGGGGCAAGGCGCCGGAGGCGCTGTTTGCTCGCATGCAGGAAACGGTGGAGCGGATCGAGCGCCGGTTCGGAGAGGAGCTGGCGGCGTTCGAGGGCGATACGGCGGCCTTCGCCGGGGCCGATGACTGGCTCCGCGCCTTGCTGGAATCGCAGCGCGCCGGGGATGAGGGCGGAAGCCCCGCGAAGGCCGTGGCCGCGGTGGCGGCCGTGGCGCTGGCGCTGGCGGCCTGGATGGGATATGGCTGGTACTGGCGCGGCCAGTGGAAGGACTATGTGGCGCGGGTGTCCGCCATGCCGGGCGTGGTCGTGGCGCGGGCGTCCAGTGGCGCGCCATTCGAGCTTTGGGGCCTGCGCGATCCGCTGGCGGACGATCCCGCCGGGTTGCTGGGTCGCTTCGGGCTGGATGGAAAGGACGTGAAGCTGCATTGGCGGCCCTGGCAGTCGCTGGAGCCGGCGTTCGCCCTGCGCCGCGCGCGCCGGCTGCTCCAGCCCCCGGCGGGCGTGGAGGTGACGATGCGCGACGGGGTGCTGCGTTTGTCCGGCGCCGCGAGGCCGGACTGGATACGCCGCGCCCGCATGCTGGCGCCGGCGCTGGCCGGGGTGCGCGCCGTGGATGATTCCGCTTTGAAGGCGGTGGATGTGCGGGCCGAGCTGCTGGCGCGCATCCGCAAGCGGCTGACGCCGCCGAAGGGCGTGGAGCTGGCGCTTGCGGGCCCCGAGGGGCGGTATGTATTGACCGCGCGCGGCGAGGCGCGTTCGGCCTGGAAGGCGGCGGCGGAAGCGGCCGTGAAGGCGTTCCCCGAGGTGGCGAGCTATGATGATTCGCGCCTGATTGCGGTGGATGAACCCGCCCGCCTGCTGCGGCTGGCCCGCAAGGCGTTGCGACCGCCGGCCGGCGCGCGCCTGCGCGTGAGCCGCGATCTCGTGCTGCACGTTTCGGGGGTCGCGTCCCCGGCATGGAAGCGCAAGGCCCGCGAACGGGCCGCCGCCGTGCCGTATCTGGCGGGCTATGACGACGCCGGGTTGCATCCGCCGAGGCATATTCCAGGCGACGCGGAGATCCTGGCCGCGGCCCGGGAGATGCTGAAGCCGCCGGCCACGGTGCATCTCGGCGTGTCGCAAGGCGTGCTGACGGCGCAAGGGTTCGCGACGGCCGGATGGATTCGGGACGCCCGCACGCGCTGGCGAGACATCCCTGGCGCGAAGGGCTGGCGGGATGAGGCCTTGCGCGACATCACGCCCGCCTGGCGGGCGCTGTCCCGCCGCGTGGGGGCGCGGCTTGTTCGCTACGATATTGATTCCGGCCAGCCCAAGGCGGGCGGGGAGCGCATGCTGCGCGAGGTCGCCGAGGCGGTGAAACAGGCGCGGCGCATGCGGCCGGACGCCGTCGTCCGCGCCGTGGGCCTCTCCCAGAGCCGGGCGGAGCGGCAGAAGCCGCGCGCGCTGGCCCATGCCCGGGATGCCTGCCATCGGCTGGAAGGGTTGGGCGTTCCCGCCGCGGCCTGTCAGCCCGGATTCGCCCCGCAGTCGGGCTCGCGCCGGGTGTCGGGCGTGCGTTTTGCATTGCTTGCCTCGGGGCAGGCGCCGTGATTCGCAAGAAGGTGTGCCTGCTGGGCGCGTTCGGCGTCGGCAAGACCAGCCTGGTGCGGCGTTTCGTCAGCGGCATTTTTTCGGACAAGTATCTCTCGACCATGGGCGTGAAGATTGACCGCAAGACGGTGGATGCGGACGGCCGGGAAGTCGGGCTGATGATCTGGGATATTCATGGCGAGGAGGCGTTTCGCAAGATTCCGATGTCCTACCTGCGCGGCGCCTCGGGACTGATGATGGTGGTGGACGGCACCCGGCCGGAGACGCTGGATGTCGCCGCCGGCATCGTCCGGCGGGTGGACGACGAGCTGGGGCTGGCCGCGCCGCGCGTGTGGCTGGCCAACAAGCGCGATCTGGCGGACGACTGGGCGCTGCCGGCCGATGCATGGGCGAAGCTGGCCGGCGACGCGCCGCGTTTCGAGACCAGCGCCCTGAGCGGCGAGCACGTGGACGAGGCGTTTCTGGCGCTCGCGCGGGCGATGCTGGCATGACCGACATGGGCGGGGGAATTCCCGCGCCGATTCTGGACTGGCTGATGGAGCAATGCGCGGGCGAGCGAGGGCTGGCCTGGGCCGAGCTGGAGGACGATGGCGTGCGCGTGCGCCGCGCCGGCGGGGCGTGGGATCGCTACGCGGGCATGGATGTTCGCCCCGGGATGGAGGCGGACGGGTTGCACGACGCGCTGGCGGGAATGCTTCCGTTCGACGAGGCGTGGAGCCTGCCGATGATCGAGCTGGCCGATGGCGGGCACGCGGATTTGCACGGGCTGGTGTTGGATGGCCGGCGCTGGATTCTGTGGCGCGACGTGAGCCGGGGCGTGGAAGCGGCGAGGGGCATGCAGCAGAGCGCCAACGAGGGGCAGTTGCGGCAGGCGCGGCGCGCCCGGGTGCTGGATCGTTATCTGGGGCGCGAGGTGGCGGGGCTCATCGAGCGTGGCGAGGTGCGCCTGAACGCCGCCGGCGAGCGCCGGGAGATCGTCACACTGTTCGCCGACGTGCGCGGCTTCACCGCCTTCAACGAGCGGCGCGACGCGCAGGAGGTGATGGATTCGCTGAACGAATACATGGTGGCGATGCTGGAGCCGGTGCTGGACGAAGGCGGGGTCGTGGACAAGATCATCGGGGACGGCATCATGGCCGTGTTCGGCATGTCGGGCAATGCCGGGAATGTGGTCGCGGCGGCCACGGCTGGCTGGCGGGCGGCGCGGCGCATTCTGGACGGCGTGGCCGTGGTGAACGCGCGCCGGGCCGCGCGCGGGGCGGAGACGCTGGGCGCGGGCGTGGGCCTGGCCGCTGGCGAGGCGGTGCTGGGGCTGCTGGGCGGTCGCCGCCGGCGGGCCTTCACGGCCATCGGGCGGCATGTGAATCTGGCCGCGCGGCTGGAGGACGCGGCCGGCGCGGGGGAAGCGCTTGTGGCCGAGGATGCCTGGCGGGCCATCGAGCCCAGGCCCCATGGCTTGCAGCCCCGGATGCTGGACGTGCGCGGCATCGGGCCGACGCGGGTTTATTGCTGGCGCGCCCCCTCTGGGGCGTTGTCCGGGCAGTAGCGGGCCACGGCCTCGGCCAGCCGGGCCAGCCGGAACGGCTTGGGCATGAACTCGACGCGCTCGTCCCGGTCGGGCGCGCGGTGGTAGCCGCAGGTGAGAATGACCGGGATGTCGGGCCGCCTTTGCCGCGCCGCGCGGATGACCTCCAGTCCGTCGCCGTCCGGCAGCGTGCGATCCACGATCATCATGCAGAACTCGTCCATGCTCTCATTGAGCCGCGTCAGGGCTTCCCGATGGCCGCGGGCCGGCAGGCAGCGATAGCCCTCGCGCTTCAGATACTCCACCATCAGGTTGCGGAGCATGGCATCGTCTTCCACCACCAGAATCATCGCCTTGACCCTCCTTGGGGGCGAATCATGCGCCGAGGAATGTGGCGCGCCGGTGACAACTATCACTAGCGCCATGCGGAAAAACCGGGATGATGCGCCCAATTTCATCAAGAGGAGGAAAGCCTTGAGACTGTTATTGCTTACAATTCTTGTCGGCGCGATGGCCGCGCCGGCGATGGCCGGGGCGTTCGACAGCATTGACGATCGCGCTTCCCGGGTCGAGGCCCGGGTGCAGGGCAAGCACGACTACCAGGCGGAGCTGGCGCGGGACATGGCGTCCGCCGCGCAGGACGAGCTCGCGCAGCATGATCTGCGCGCCGCGCGTCAGTTCATGGATCTGGCCGAGCAGGCCGCGTCTAGGTCGGGAGGCAAGCGATGAAAAAGAGCATGAGCATGAAGACATGGATGACGATGGGCGCGGCGCTCTGGCTGGGCGGCTGCGCCGCGGGTCAGCTGGACATCCAGCGCGACGAGCTGAGCGATGCCCGGCATGCCATCGAGGCCGCGCGCAAGGCCGGGGCCGAGCGTTGCGCCCCGAAGGAGATGGCGCGGGCGCAGTCCGAGCTGTATTACGCCGCGCACGAGCTGACGGAGAATGGCGTCCACCCGGATGAAACGGCCGGCCATATCGCCGACGCCCGCAAGTACGCGGACAAGGCGCGGATGCTGGCGCGCAAGCGCTGCGCGCCGAAGCCGAAGGCCAAGCCGGAGATCATTCGGCTGGAGGGCGTCCACTTCCGCACCAACAGCGCGGAACTCACGCCCGCCTCGACCGCGACCCTGGATCGGGCCGTGGCGGCGCTGAAGAAGCGCCCCGACATTCGCGTGGAAGTGGCGGCGCACACGGACAGCCGCGGTTCGGCGGCCTACAACCTGAAACTCTCCGAGCGCCGAGCGAAGAGCGTCATGGAATATCTGATTGCTCATGGCGTGGACGCCTCGCGGCTGACTTCGCGCGGCTATGGCGAGAGCCAGCCGGTGGCCTCCAACGCCACGCCCGAGGGGCGGGCCAGGAACCGGCGCGTGGAGCTGCGCGTCATTCGCTGAGACGGAGGGCGCGGCCGGTCGCTGGCCGGCCGCGCTTGTCCCGCGTTCATTCCGCGCCCATCAAGAGGGAGGGACGGACATCATGAAGGAAACGATCGCGTCACCCATCCAGTTGCCGGAGCCTCGCTTTTCCGAGGCGGATTTCGACTTCGACAAGCAGCCGGTGGTGATGCTGGATGACGAGGAATGCCTGTTTCTGGAAGGCGACGTGGGGGATCGTTACTGCTATCTCATTCTCCAGGGCGCGCTGGATGTCCGGTTGATTGACGCCGACGGCCATGAAACCTGGCTGTACCGGCTGGGAGAGGGCGAACTCGTGGGCGAGATGGCCCTGTTCGACGATGGTCGGCGCTCGGCGACGGTGATTGCCGTCGGCCCCACCAGGCTCTTGCGCATCGGGCTGGAAGCCATGCGCCAGGCCATGCGGCGGCCGGATTTCCTGCTGCGGCTGGCCAGCCACTTTTTTGCGCGATACACCCATTCCCACGACGTCATCCGGAGGTTGAGCCCGCCGAAGGTGAGCGCGCGCATCGTGCGCTATCTGCTCTGCCTGCCCGAGTGGAACGACGCCCGCGACGGGCGCGTTCGGGTGCGCATTCCGAGCCAGGCGGCGCTGGCTTGCCTGTTGGGCTGCCAGCGGGAGAGCGTGACCCGCGCCTTCCGCGAGCTGCGCGAACGGGGGGCGACGCCAAGGCCGGATGCGGATGGCGCGCTGCTGCTGGAGCGGGAGCGCCTGGAGTCGTTCCTCGCCGGCGTCTGACGCCGGTCAGTCCTCCGAATTGCTTTCGGCGCCCGACACCGCCTTGTTGATGGGCGGCAGGGTGTCCACGGTGCGGGCCCGGGCCTCGTTCTCGTCCACCACCTTGCGCATGGCCTCCAGGCTGTGCTGGAGCTTGCGCTGCACGCAGGCATAAAGGCTGTAGCCGAAATCGGAGTAGCGCTTGCGCCAGGCATGCACGGCCTCGTTGTTGATGACCATCAGCCTCAGCGGCGTGATGGCCGTCACCGTGGCCGCGTGCGGCTTGCCGGTGATGATGGAGATTTCGCCCACCTCGTCGCCAGCGGAAATGCGGGCGAAGACGATGCGCTTGGACGGGTCGTGCGGATGTCGCATCGAGGCCTCGGCGCGGCCAGCGAGCACGAGGAACATGAAGCGGGTGTCGGCATCGCCTTCCTCGAACAGCTTCTCGCCCGGCTCCAGCGACACGAACTGGGCGTTGTAGAGCAGGGTCTCGCGCACCGCTTGCGGCAGCTTGGAGAACACCGGATTGACGGCCACGGCGGTGGCGGCCTGGCGCTTTTCCGCCAGCTGGCTGAGGCTGCGCTGGAAGCGCTCGTTGGATTTCAGCACCTCGCGCACCTGCTCGCCCGGAATCTGGAACAGCGAGCAGGCCTCCACCGTGCGAACCTCCGCCCCGGCCGGCGCGTCGTAAAGGATGGAGGCCTCGCCGAACACCTCGCCCGGCGTAATGGAGCCGACCTCGAAGATCTCGTTGCTGTGCCGCTTGTTCACCCGCAGCAGCCCCGAATGCACCAGGTAGAGGAATTGGGGTTGCTGCCCCTCGGTGATGACCGCCACGTCGGCGGCGAGGTCGAGCGGCTGGGCGATGGAGCGGAAGAAATGCATTTCGTCCGGGTACAGCACGGCCAGCGCCGGATAATCGGCGGGCTCAAGCTGGATGTCCGGCTGCTTCGAATCAATGCCCATCAGCGCCATTATGGATGGCTGGAGGGGCTGTCGCAAATCAAAACCGCATGGAAGGATTCCGACATGCCCGAACTGCCGGAAGTGGAAGTGGTGCGGCGCGGCCTGCAAGGGCCGCTGGCGGGCCTAGGCTTGCGCCGGGTGGAGCGGCTGCGCGCCGACTTGCGCTACCCGCTGCCGGACATGGATGCGGCGCTGGCCGGGCGACGGCTGGCGGCCGTTCGCCGCCGCGCCAAGTATCTGCTGTTCGATTTCGGCGAAACCTGGCTGGCCTGGCATCTGGGCATGACGGGGCAGTTCCACGTGCTGCCAGCGGTGGCGCCGGCCGGCCCGCACGAGCACGTGCGCCTGCTGTTCGAGGGCGGGGTGAGCCTGCGCTACCGGGATGCGCGCCGTTTCGGCTATGCCGGCATCCTGCCCGCCCGCGGTTGGACGGAGCACCCGTGGTTCGCCGGGCTGGGGCCGGAGCCGCTGGAGCCCGGGTTTTCGCCCGCGACGCTGGAACGCGCCTTCGCGTCGCGCCGGGCGCCGGTCAAGCAGGCGCTGATGGATGCGCGGGTGGTGGTCGGCGTGGGCAACATCTACGCCTGCGAGGCGCTGTTTCGCGCCCGCATCCACCCCGCGCGACCGGCCTGCCGCATCGGCCGCGCCCGCATCGGCCGCCTGCACGCGGCCGTGGTGGCGGTGCTGAGCGAGGCCATCGAGGCGGGTGGCAGCAGCATCAGCGATTTCCTGAGGGCGGACGGCCGCCCGGGATATTTCGCGCATGCGTTTCGCGTCTATGGCCGCGCGGGCGCGCCCTGCGTGGACTGCGGGCGCCTCATCCGGCGCATCGTGCAGGCCGGCCGCGCCACGTTCTATTGCCCCCACTGTCAGCGTTAAGGAATTTTATGACGCCCGTCACGGTTTGTTCATGCCATGGGCGCATGATTGCGGCCATCCTGTCACGAAAGGAGTGTGCCATGACAGTGAAAACGTTGATTCGAGATTATCTGGATGCGCTGGAGCGCCGCTTTGGCGCCAAGGCGCGCAAGGAGACGCAGGTGGAATATCGCGGCGGCAGCCAGGTGGTGCTCAAGCGCCCGGGCCGCCATCCGCAGGCCGTGGATGTCGGCAGCCTGCGCCTGATGACCGAGCGCCTGCGGAATGCATGACGATTCCCCTTCGCGGGATGGGCGGAGAGGCCGGGGCGACCCGGCCTCTTCCTTTTTTGTGCTCACCTTTTCGCGGCCGCCCTTGGTCTGGCGCGCGGGATGCGTAGGATGCCGGGCATGAAACGGACACTGGAACAGGCGCTGGAACGCGCGGTCGAGGAGCTGCTGGCCGAATACGGCGTCGAGCACGAGGGGGCGGCCGTGCCGCGGGTGGCGCTGACGCGGCCCAAACAGCGCGAGCACGGCGATTACGCCGCCAACATCGCCATGCCGCTGGCCGGGCGCGTGGGCAGGAAGTCGCGCGAGGTGGCCGAGCGGCTGCTGGCGCTGGTGCAATGGCCGCCCGAGGTGGAGCGGGCGGAGATCGCCGGCCCCGGCTTCATCAACCTGCACCTGCACAAGGCCAGCGAGGCCCAGGCGCTGGCGCGCATCGTGCGCGAGGGCGAAGACTACGGCCGCGTGGCGGCCGGGCCCGAGGCGCCGAGCGTGTGCGTGGAATACGTCTCCGCCAATCCCACCGGGCCGATGCACGTGGGCCACGGTCGCGGCGCGGTGGTGGGCGATGCGCTGGCCGGAGTGCTGGCCGCGCGCGGCATGCGGGTGCACCGCGAGTATTACATCAACGACGCCGGCGCGCAGATCGACGTGCTGGCCCGGTCGCTGTGGTTCCGCATGCGCGAGCTGGCCGGCGAGGCCGAAGGCGAGACGCTGCCGGAGGATGCCTACCCGGGCGAATACGTGGTGGAGGCGGCGCGGACGCTCTTGGCCGACCAGCCGTACGCCGAATGGAAGGCGATGGACGCGGACGCCCGCCACGAGCGGCTGCGCGAGCGCGGCGTGGCGCTGATGATGGACATGATTCGCGACGACCTGCGCGCCTTGGGCATCCGCTTCGACGCCTACTTCTCGGAAAAGTCGCTGCACGATTCGGGCAAGGTGCGGGCGCTGATCGAGCGGCTGAAGGAGCAGGGGCTGGTCTATCGCGGCACGCTGCCGCCGCCCAAGGGCAAGGAAGTGGCCGACTACCGGCCGGTGGAGCAGTGGCTGTTCCGCACCACCGATTTCGGCGACGACGTGGATCGGCCGCTGGCCAAGCAGGACGGCACGCCCACCTATTTCGCCGCCGACATCGCCTACCACATGGACAAGCACGAGCGCGGCTTCGACCGGCTGGTGGACGTGTGGGGCGCGGATCATGGCGGCTACGTGAAGCGGGTGCAGGCGGCGATGGAGGCGCTGACCGGCCGCAAGCGGCAGCCGGAGGTGGTGCTGGTGCAGATGGTCAACCTCACCCGCGACGGCAAGCCGGTGCGGATGTCCAAGCGCGCGGGCACGTTCGTGACGTTGCGCGAGGTGGTGGACGAGGTGGGCGCGGATGCGGTGCGCTTTAATTTCCTCACCCGGCGGGCCGAGAGCCAGCTCGATTTCGACCTGGAGGCGGCCAAGCAACAGAGCGATGAAAACCCGGTCTATTACGTGCAATACGCGCATGCGCGGGTGTGCGCCATCCTGCGGCGCGCGGCCGAGGCGGGATTGACGCCGGCCGAGCCGGAGGCGGTGGACGCCGCGCGCCTGGTGGAGCCGGAGGAGAGCGAGCTCGTCAAGCGGCTGCTGGCCTGGCCGGAGACGCTGGAAACCTCGGCCACGCGGCTGGAGCCCTATCGCGTCGCCACCTACCTGCTGGACCTGGCGGCGGCGCTGCACCGCTGCTATCACCGCCACCGGGTGATGGTCGAGGACGAGGCGCTGGCGCAGGCCAGGCTGCTGTTGATGCGGGCCGTGAAGACGGTGCTGGCGGGCGGACTGGGCGTGCTGGGCGTCAACGCGCCGGAGACGATGTGATGGCGGCCAGGGATTTCGCCGAGGTTTCCGGCCCCGCGCCGCAGGGCGGCGGCGGCATGAACTGGCGCGCCATGTTCGTGGTGGTCGCGGGTCTGGCGGTGGTCGGCGGCGCCTTCGTGGTGGGCTATTCGCTGGGCGAAAAGCGCGGCCGGATGCTGGCCGAGCACGCCGGCAAGCAACGCCTGCTCGATGAAATCGCCAGGCAGAAGAAGGAACTGGCGAAGCTGAAGAAGAATGCGGCGAAGAAGGGCGGGAAGCCCGGCCAGACCGAGGTGGGCGAGCTGACCTTCTACAATGATTTGCCCAGGCAGGCGGTGACGCCGGCGCCGCTTTCCGGGACGGAAGAAGCGGCCGCCGCTGGCGGACATCGCAAGCCTTCGTCCGCGCGGGTTGCGGAGCATTCCGCCAAGCCATCGGCCGGGCATGCCGGGGGCGAGCCGGACGTGGGGCGCATCATCCAGCAGACGATGAAAGAAGAACCGCCGCGCGCGCATGCGCCGGCGCCATCGGCGGCGCGGGACGGCGACTGGCGCGTGCAGGTGGGCTCCTACCAGCGGCGGGAGGATGCCGAGGCGCTGGCGTCGCGCGCCCGGGGCCAGGGCTTTCCGGCCACGGTGGAGCAGACGATGGTGCCGAACCTGGGGATGTGGTTCCGCGTCTACGTGGGGCCCTATGCCAGCCGGGAGGCGGCGCGGGCGGCGCAGGCCCGCGTGCGCGACGCCATGCACATTTCCGGCTTGCTGCTGCGTGGTCGCAAGTAGGGAACACGCCGACGCACGCCTGGAGGCGGCGCGGGCGTGGGCGGCACGGGCATTGGCGGGCCAAGCGGCCGGCGTGCGCCTTTCGATCCTGGCCGGGGATGCCTCGTTCCGGCGGTATTTCCGCGTGCTGGCCGATGACGGACGAACGTGGGTGCTGATGGACGCGCCGCCCGACAAGGAGGATGTCGGGCCCTTTCTGGCCGTGCGCGACTGGCTGGCGGATGCCGGCGTGCGCGCGCCAGGTCTCATCGCGGCCGACCCTGGGGCAGGATTCCTGCTGCTGGAGGATTTCGGCGACGCGACCTGGGCGGCGCATCTGGCGGCGGGCGGCGATGCGCGGCCGCTGGTGGACGATGCCTTCGCGCAGCTGGCGCGGATGCAGGCGAGCCGCCCAAGCTTCGATTTGCCCGTGTTCGGCGTTTCGCGCATGCGCGCCGAGTGCGATCTATACCTGGACTGGTATCTGCCCAGGGTGGCCGGGCGCGCGCCCACCGAGTCCGAACGGCGCGGCTTTCATGCGGCGCTGGCGCCGGTGCTGGAGGCGCTGGCGGCGCTGCCGCGGGCGCCGGCGCATCTGGATTTTCACAGCCGCAACCTGATGCTGCCGCCGGACGGCCTGCCGCTGGGAGTGATAGATTTCCAGGATGCGGTGATGGGGCCGGTCACCTATGACGCAGCCTCGCTGCTCTACGACTGCTATCAGGACTATCCGGAAGCCGCGCGACGCGGCTGGAGCGAGGCGTTCTTCGCGGGCCTGCCGCGGGATGCCCGGGCCGCGTTTGGCGATGCGGACGGCTGGCATCGCGCCCTGCGCCGGACGGCGTTGCAGCGGCATATCAAGGCCATCGGCATCTTTGCGCGGCTGGCGCATCGCGACGGCAAGCGTCGCTTCCTGGACGAGATTCCGCTGACGCGCAAGCACCTGCTGGAGGAGCTGGACTGGCTGGCCGAGGCAGGGCTGGCGGTGGGCGAGGACGCGGTTCGGCTATTGCGCCTGCCGCCGGCGGGGTGAGGGCTCACCGAACTTTTGACAGCTCGGCCTTGTCTGATATCATATACGACATGATTGTGGTGCTGGACACCAACGTGCTGGTGGCGGGATTGCGGTCGCGGGAGGGAGCATCGTTCCGCATCCTTCAGGGCATGGTGGATGGACGGCTGTGCTTCGCATTGTCCGTTCCGCTGCTGCTCGAATACGAGGCCGTGTTGAAGCGAGAGATTCATCGCCATGCAGGCGTCTTGGATGAGCGCGACATTGATGTCATTCTGGATATGCTGTGTGCGCGTGGCAGACCCGTTCGTCTGGACTATCTGTGGAGGCCTCAACTGCGGGACGAACAGGACGAAATGGTGCTGGAATTGGCCGTGAACGCAGGAGCTGATGCCATCGTCACGTTCAATGGCCGGGATTTTTCGCCCGCGGCGGAACGGTTTGGCTTGGTGACGATGACGCCGGCCGAATTCTTCCGGAAATATCTGAAGGAGGATGA
>JALVTX010000315.1 GCA_027035825.1 Mariprofundaceae bacterium | reverse complement strand
AGGGCGGCCAGTGCAAGCTCCAGGACTACGCGATGGAATACGGCCCCGACCGCGGCCGCTTCACCGAGACCAAGCGCGCGGTGGCCGACTACGAGCTGGGGCCGTTCGTCACCACCTGCATGACGCGTTGCATCCACTGCACCCGCTGCGTGCGTTTCGCCGACGAGATCGCCGGCACCGGGGACATGGGCGTGCTCAATCGCGGCGACCGGATGAGCATCGCCGGCATCGTGGACGAATGTCTGTCCTCGGAGCTCTCCGGCAACCTGCCGGACATCTGCCCCGTGGGCGCATTGCTGGACGGGCCGAGCCACGACGTGGCCCGCCCCTGGGAGCTGACCGCCCACAAGTCCACCTGCACGCAATGCCCGAACGGCTGCGACATCCACATCGAGTCGCGCGGCGACGAGGTGATTCGCATCCAGCCGGTCAAGGGCAGCCCCGAGCCGTGGCTGTGCGACCGCGGCCGCTACGTCTACGATGCCTTCCGCTCCGAGGAGCGCATCCTCGCGCCGCACGTGCGCGAGGGCGACCGGCTGCGGGAGACGGACTGGGATGAGGCCATCGCGCGCGCCGTGGCGCTGCTGGATGGCAAGCGCGTGGGCATGCTGTTCTCGCCGGACTGGAGCGTGGAGGGCTTCACCGCCATCCGCTTGCTGCACGACGCCGCCTTCCCCGACGCCAGGGTGGCCTTTGATCTGCACCGGCGCGACTTGCGACCGTTCGCGTTCGAGGAGGGCTTCGCCCAGACCACGCAGCAGATCGAGGACGCCGACCAGGTGGTGATCCTGGGCTGCGACCTGCGCCAGCGCCTGCCCCTGGTGATGCAGCGCCTGCGCAAGCGCCTGCGCCGCGGCCAGCCCGTGACCCGCATCGGCAGCATGAACTACCGCACCAATACGGACATCACCAGGGAGGCGCTGATTCGCCCGCGCGACTGGGCGGCGGTCATCGCCCGCGCGATGGAACAGGTGATGGAGCTGGGCAAGACGGCCGCCGGCATGCGCGAGTGGGCGGACGCGGTGCCGGAGCGGCACGAGGCCGGCAAGCTCTTGGGCGATGCGTTGATGGCCGATTCCTGCTCGCTGATCGTCGGCGAGGAAATCCGCTGCCACCCGGACGCGGCGGCGCTGATTCACGGCCTAGATCTGCTGATGCGCGGTTGCGGTCATGCCGAGGCCGGGCGCGACGGACGCAACCTGGTGCCGGAGGGGATGAACGCGCAGGCGCTGTCGGCCGTGTTCGGCGACGTGCGCGTTTCCGCCGGAGACATCTTCCGCGCCGCGGCGGACGGCGAGCTGGACGCCATCCTGCTCGTGGGCAGCGACCCGGTCGGCGACGGCCTGTTTCCGGCCGAGGCCAAGCGGGCATTGAGCGCCGTGCCGCTGGTGCAGGTGGGCGCGATTGCCGGCCAGATCAGCGAGCATGCGAGCGTGATGCTGCCGGCGGCCGCCTATTCGGAGATCGAGGGCACGTTCATCAACATGGAGGGCCGCGTGCGCGTGGCCACGAACCCGATTTCCTCGGTGGGGCAGGAGCGCCCGCTGTGGAAGGTGATGATGCGGCTGGTGCAGGCGCTGGGCCGCGAGGTGCCGGCCGTGGACATGGACGAACTGCGCGAGCACGTGAAGCGCTTCCTGCCCGACCTGGATCAGGCCTGGCGCGCGGACGAGATCGACCGCTTCATGATGCCGACGAAGCGCAACCCGAAGGCGGGCTGCCTGCCGGCAAAGGGGCTGCACCCCGAGGATTCGCTGGACGTGGTGAGCCGCTACTCGATGTATCGCGAGGGCATGTGGGCGCGCGCCAGCGCGCTGTTGCGCCATGCCGCGATGCTGCACCGGCTGGATGACGTGCTGGTGCATCCGGACACGCTGAAGGCCCTGGGGCTTGAGCCCGGGGAGCTTACCGTCGTCTCCGGCCAGGGCGAGCAGCGCTTCGAGGTGGGCACGCGCGAGGACGTGTCGCCGGGCGTGCTGTTCGTCGCCAAGCGCGGCGTGGCCGGCGATCTCTCCAGCGAGATCACCGTGCGTCTGAAGGGGGCGGCGTCATGAGCTGGCTGGACGTGGCCAAGACCGGCGGCCTGTGGGCGCTGGAGGTGCTGGCGATCGCGGTGCCGGTGGCGCTCTCGGTGGCCTACATCACCTACATGGAGCGGCGCATCATCGGCTGGATGCAGGTGCGCAAGGGCTGCAACCGGGTCGGCCCAGCGGGGCTGTTGCAGCCCATCGCCGACGGCATCAAGCTGTTCCTGAAGGAAACCATCATCCCGACGGCGGCGAACAAGTTTCTGTTCGTGGCCGCGCCGGTGATGTCGCTGCTGCCGGTGCTGGTGGCGTTCGCGGTGGTGCCGTTCGGCGAGACGACGCTGTTCGGCCTGTGGAAGACCGCGCACGTGATGGCCATTTCCAACCTCAACGTGGGCGTGCTCTACGTGATGGCCATCTCCAGCCTCGGCATCTACGGCATCCTGATGGCCGGCTGGGCCTCGAACTCCAAGTACGCCTTCCTGGGCGCGATGCGCGCCACCTGCCAGATGGTGTCCTACGAAATCTCGATGGGCTTCGCCATCGTTTCGGTGCTGATGCTGGCCGGCAGCCTCAACCTGGCCGAGATCGTGCACGCGCAGCAGGGCGGCTTCTGGCACTGGTACCTGATTCCGCTGTTCCCGATGTTCCTGGTCTATTTCATCTCCGGCGTGGCGGAGACGAACCGCTCGCCGTTCGACCTCACCGAGGGCGAGTCGGAGATCGTGGCCGGCTTCTTCGTCGAGTATTCCGGCATGTGGTTCGCCACCTTCTCGCTGGCCGAGTACGCGGCGATGATCCTGATCAGCCTGATGACGTCCATCATGTTCCTGGGCGGCTGGGACGCGCCGCTGCCGTTCCTGGACTTCATTCCGGGCACGGTGTGGCTGCTGGGCAAGACGGCGTTCCTCATCTTCGTCTTCATCTGGTTCCGCGCCACGTTCCCGCGCTACCGTTACGACCAGTTGATGCGGCTGGGCTGGAAGGTCTTCCTGCCGGTGACGCTGGTGTGGATCGCGGTGATCGGCGCGGCCATCTACACGCCGGGGCTGTCCGAGGTGATTGGCTTCTGGCGTCCGGGAGGCGGCTCATGAGTTTCGTGCGGCGGGCGATCCGGACCTGGCTGCTCACCGAGCTGGTGCGCGGCCTGATGCTGACCGGCAAGTACCTGTTCAAGAAGAAGATCACGGTGGAATACCCGGAGGAGCGCACGCCGCTGTCGCCGCGCTTCCGCGGCCTGCACGCGCTGCGCCGCTACGAGAACGGCGAGGAGCGCTGCATCGCCTGCAAGCTGTGCGAGGTGGTGTGCCCGGCGCTCGCCATCATCATCGAGTCCGAGGAGCGCGAGGACGGCACGCGCCGCACCACCCGCTACGACATCGACATGACCAAGTGCATCTA
>JALVTX010000314.1 GCA_027035825.1 Mariprofundaceae bacterium | reverse complement strand
CATTGCGCGCCAGGATGGATTCCCGCGTGAAGCCGGTTTCGGGATCCAGCTCGGCCTCCGGGATGCGGTCGAGGTGCTCCTTGAGATAGCGGGTGATGATGTCCACGGCCATGGAACTGGCCACCTCGCCGGCATTGTGCCCGCCCATGCCATCGGCCAGCACCGCGAAGCCGTGGCTGGGCGTGATGCCGACGCAGTCCTCGTTGTGGTCGCGCTTGACGCCCACGTCGGTCATGGCATGCATTTCCAGTGCCGCGCTCATGCTTTCTTTCCTCCGGCAGGGAATGCCTTGAGGCATTCGATGATGGCGCGCACGACCTCGCCGCCCGTGGCAAAGCGCGCGTCGGCCTCCTTGGCCAGCAGCTTGTCAATCAGCTTGGCGACTTCCTCCGGCAGTTCCGGCCGGTGCTCGCGGATGTCGGGATGCGGTTCGTTGGCGATCTGGAACATCAGCGTCGCCATTGAATCGCCGCGGAACGGACGCACGCCCGTGAGCAGCTCGTACAGCATCGCGCCCAGCGAGAAGAGGTCGGAGCGCCCGTCCACGTGCTTGCCCGAGAGCTGTTCCGGCGACATGTAGGACGGCGTGCCCAGCACCACGCCGGTCTTGGTCTTGCTGGAGGCGGTGATGCGGGCGATGCCGAAGTCCGTCACCTTCACGGTCTTGTCCTTGAGCAGCATGATGTTGGCCGGCTTGATGTCGCGGTGCACGACGCCGTGGGCATGGGCGTAGTGCAGCGCCTCGGCGACCTTGCCGCAGATCTTCAGCGCCGCCACGGGCGGCATCAGCTTGCCCGGCTTGGTGAAGGGCGACAGGTCGGTGCCCGAGAGCAGCTCCATTGCGATGTAGGCCAGGTCGTGTTCCTCGCCCGCATCGTAGATGGTGACGATGTTCGGGTGGTTCAGGCGGCCGGCGGTTTCCGCCTCGCGGAAGAATCGCTCCTTCACCTCCTGGAGCTCGTCGGCCTCGAACTCCTGCGACAGGGCCATGGTCTTGATGGCCACGTCGCGGTTGATCTTCGGGTCGCGGCCGAGATAGACCGTGCCCATCGCGCCCTTGCCCAGTTCCTTGATGATCTCGTAGCGGCCCAGCGTCGGCTTGGCGCCGCCGGTGATGAGCAGGGCCGAGATGCCGCCGCCCGTGGTGCTGGAGCCGAAGATCATCGTGTCCCCGGCCGTCTTGGCCCGTTCCAGCCGCGCCTGCACGTCCTTGTAGTTCGGCTCGTGCTCGATCATGTATTCGTACACGGCCGTGGCCTTGTTGAACTGGCGCTTGCGCTCGAAATCCAGCGCCAGGTTGTAGAGCACGGCCAGCATGTCCTCGTTGACCGGGCACTTGCGGAACTTGTCGAAGGCCATGTCCAGCATGCCCTGGCTCTGGAACGACAGGCCCAGCATCTTGTTGGTCTCGGCCGAATCCACCTTCACCTTCTGGCGCTCGTCCTCGGCCGCGAAGTACCGCTTCGTGGTCAGGACGAGGTGACCCAGCAGCAACAGCGTGGCCGCGGTCATGGTCTGGATCCACAAGGCCTGGCTCGTGAGCAGCACAAACTCCGTGCCGGTGAGCGTCATCAGCAGCAGCAGCGAGAGCAGGGCGGCCAGCCCCGGGCCGATGCGCGGCAAGAGCAGCGTCAGGTACAGGCCAACCAGCGCCAGGAAGCCGAGCTCCACCCAGGCCGACCATGCCGGGCGGGTGAAGAAACGACCGTGCAGGATGCTGTTCAGCGTATGCGCTTGCAGCTCCACGCCTGGCATGTTGTCGCTCACCGGCGTGACGAAGCGCTCGCCGATGCCCGTGGCCGTCGCGCCGATCAGCACGATTTTGTCCTTGAAGGCGCTGGCCGCCACCTTGCCGGCATAGACGTCATAGAAGGAGTATTCACGGAAGGGGGCGCGGCCGTTGCTGCTGGCGTAGAAGGCGGGGTAGAGGCGCATCGCCGCATCCGTCATCAGGTCGTTGGGACCGAGCGTGACGCTTTCGCCGGCGGTCACCATCAGGTCGCTCACGCCGAGGTTCAGCGCCCGCGCCGCCAGCATCAGCGACATCGAGGGATACAGCGCGCCATAGTAATCAATGACCAGCGGCTCGGAACGCACCACGCCGCGTTCCTTGACGGCATTGAGATGCCCCATGGCCGCCACCGCTTTCGCTAGGTCGGGGAACGGATGGCGCATCTTGGTGGCGGTCAGAAACATCGGTTCGATGTGTCCGCGGCTGACATTCTGGATGCGCATGCGCTGCACGTAGTCCGGCAGCGGCCGATCGGGGCGGCCGAGAGGCTTGCCGAGCTCGAAGAAGAACGGCATCACGACGTTGCCGGCCTGCCGCGTCGAACGAACCAGCATCTGATCCATGTTCAGCGACTGTTCGGCCTGCTGGAGCAGCTTGCGTGTTTCCTCATCGCCCTTCATGGCCAGCGCTCGCGTGAGCTGACGGAAAGGTTGCAGGTTCTGCGCCGTCTGCACTTCGCTGAAAAAGACATCCACGCCGATGGCGCGCGCGCCGGCGGCCGAGAGGCGGTCGATCATGCCGGCCATGACGGCGCGCGGCCAGGGCCAGCGACCGATGCGGTCAATGGAATCGTCGTCGATGGCGATGATGGCGATATCCTTTTCGGCCGGCTGCGCGGCCATGGACACGCCCAGGTCATACGCCTTCTTTTCCAAGCCGTCCAACGGGTTCCAAGCCACGAACGCCGCCGTGAAGAGCAGCGACACCACCAGCCCAACAAACCAGTCCGACTTCCAAAAAGCGCCGGTTTTCAAATAGATGCGCCTCCCGCGTTCATGTGTCTTCCCATCACAAGGGTGTAAATGCCATAGATTACGTATATTGACAACATGTCATGGCGAAAGGCAAGCCTTTTTCGCGGCATCTGTGGCAAGGCGGGGCGAGAGGCGCAGGGAATGCAACGGGAAAATGATGAAAGAAAATGGCGGAGAGGGTGGGATTCGAACCCACGTGGCAGTGTTACCCGCCCAACCGATTTCGAGTCGGTGCCGTTATGACCGCTTCGGTACCTCTCCCAATCGCCAAGTCAACTCCCGAACGCCAGACAAGCCGGCGAAGGACGGCGAAGCTTACGGATTCATGCGGCGGCCAGCAAGACCGCCTTCGCCAGGTCCTGGCCACAACGCAAAACGGGAAGGCCCAAGCCTTCCCGTCATCCGTGTCACCAGGATCGTTCGCGTTTCATGCGTGCGCCGGATGCGATGGCTGGCCGCAGGCAAGCCGCGCCTGCCCCAGGCCCAATACCGCGCCATACACCAAGTGCAGCACCAGCGTCATGACCGGCGCCATCAACCCCAATTTCAGCCCGAACAGGCCCGCGCCGGCAAGCGGCATCACCATCACCATCATCAGCACCCAGGCCAGCACCCCGAAGGACAGCCCGTGGCTGAGCGGCCCGCTGCCGGGTAGCCGATTCCCG
>JALVTX010000313.1 GCA_027035825.1 Mariprofundaceae bacterium | reverse complement strand
AGCGCTTTGCCGACATCGACGTCTTCGACCTGGAGATCGCCGAGACCGACCCGATGGCCTTCGTGGAGACGGTGGCGCGGCTGGAGCCGACCTTCGGCGGCATCAACCTCGAGGACATCAAGGCGCCCGAATGCTTCCTCATCGAGGAGGAGCTGAAGAAGCGCATGAACATCCCCGTGCTGCACGACGACCAGCACGGCACGGCGGTAATCCTGGCCGCCGGGTTCCTGAACGCGCTGCTGCTCCAGGAGAAGAACATCGAGGACGTGCAAATCGTCTGCCTGGGCGCCGGCGCGGCCGGCTTCGCCTGCATGAAGCTGCTGGAGGAGCTGGGCGCGAAACGCGAGAACATCCTCTTTCTCGATCGCAAGGGCGTCATCAGCAAGGATCGCGACGAGGAGTTGCCGCCGCACAAGGCCTACTTCGCCACCGAGCGCCCCGAGCGCACGCTGGAGGAGGCGATGCGCGGCGCGGACGTGTTCGTGGGCCTGTCCACGGGCAACGTGGTGACGCCACAGATGCTGGCGAGCATGGCCGAACGCCCCGTCGTGTTCGCGATGGCCAACCCCGACCCGGAGATCGCCTACGATGTGGCCATGGCCACGCGCAAGGACCTCATCATGGCCACCGGCCGCTCTGATCATCCCAACCAGGTCAACAACGTGCTGGGCTTCCCGTTCCTGTTCCGCGGCGCGCTGGACGCCCGCGCCACGACCTTCAACGAGGCGATGAAGGTGGCCGCCGTGCATGCGCTGGCGGAGCTGGCGCGGCAGGAGGTTCCGGAAGTGGTGCGCAAGGCCTACGGCGGCGGCCAGCTCCGTTTCGGACCGGAATACATCCTGCCCAAGCCGTTCGACCCGCGGCTGATCGAGGTGGTGCCCGCGGCCGTGGCGCGCGCGGCCACCGAGTCCGGCGTGGCGCAAAAGCCGCTGGAGGACGAGGCCGCCTACCGGCAGGAGCTGGCCGCGCGCATCGACCGCTCGCGCCTGTTCATGCGCTGGATCATGGACAAGGCGCGCGAGCGCCCGCTGAAGATGGCCCTGCCCGAGGGCGAGGACGAAACCATCATCCGCGCCGCGCACCTGATGGTTCGCGAGGGAATCGCCAAGCCCATCCTCATCGGCTCGACCGAGCGCATCCAGGCCGCGATGCAGTCCCTGGACATGGACGGCGAAGGGCTGGAAATCCTCGACCCGGCCAACGAGGACGCGCGCTTTGAAAGCCTCGTGGACGCCTACTACTTCGACCGCAACCGCCACGGCGTGCTGCGGCAGGACGCGCTGCACACGCTGCGCCACGACGCCAACGTGCTGGCCGCGATGATGGTCAAGCAGGGCTTCGCGGACGGCATGCTCTCCGGCCGCACGGCCCACTACCCCACCGTGCTGCGGCCGGTGCTGCGCGTGCTCGGGCACGACGCGGCCGGCCGCCATTACCGCGTCTATGGCCTGTACATGCTGGTGATGGAGCGCGGCGCCTATTTCTTCGCCGACACGACCGTGAACGTGGACATGAACGCCGAGCAGTTGGCGGAGCTGGCCGTGCTGGCCGCCGAAACCGCTTCCTCGCTCGGCTTCACGCCCCGGGTGGCCATGCTGTCGTTCTCCAATTTCGGCAGCGCGCCGCACCGCGAATCGAACAAGGTGGCCGAGGCGGTGCGCATCCTGCACGAACGGCATCCGGACATGGTGGTGGACGGCGAAATGCAGGCCGACACGGCGCTCAACCCGGAACTGCTGGCCCAGTACCCGTTCTCGCGCCTCAAGTCCCCCGCCAACGTGCTCATCTTCCCCACCATGCAGGCCGGCAACATCGCCTACAAGCTGGTGCGCGACCTGGGCGGCGGCACCGCCATCGGGCCGATCCTGCTGGGGCTGCCGAAGCAGGCGCACGTGCTGCAAACCGGCGCCAGCGTGGATGACATCCTGAACGTCGCCGCCATCGCGGCGGCGCGGGCGGCCAACTAGGGGCCTGTTCACGCTTGTCTGGACGGTGTCGCTGCCGCCCGAAATGCGGCCCAATGGGGAGCAATCCAGGCGCGAGGCGCAGCGCATGGTGGCTCCATGCGCAAGCCGAGCAACGCCGAGTGGACGCCATTCGGGAACATTTCGGGCGCAGCCCGAAGGGACTTGGCCATGATTCCGCCTCGCGGCGTTATCGCTTGCTCGCGTGCCGCAGAGGGCACGCCACGCGCGCGATGCCTTGCGAGATCGAAATCATGGCCGAAGTCGCCGCCATCCAAACAAGCGTGAACAGGCCCCAAGCCGAATAGGCTGAGGAGAGAAGCGCCTAGGCCAGATGCTCGGCCATGAAGCGGCCGATGGCCGCGATCTCGGGCTCGCAGACCTGGTGGGCGATGGGATACTCATGCCACGCCACGCGGCAACCGGCGGCGGTGAGCGTCTCCCGCGCATGCACCCCCGCGACAAAGGGCACCACGGCGTCTTCCGTGCCATGCGCCATGAAGACCGGCGTTGCCCGGCCCGCTGGGGTCATTTCCGCCTCCAGCCGCTCGGGCAGCAACAGATAGCCGGAAAGCGCCACGATGCCGGCCAGCCCCTCCTCCTGCCTCAGGCCGCAATGCAGCGCCATCGCCGCGCCCTGCGAAAAGCCGGCCAGCATGATGCGGCGCGGGGCAATGCCATGCATCACCTGCTGCTCGATCAGCATCTGGATCTGGCGCGCCGAGCGGCGAATGCTGGCCTCGTCGTGCGCGATGCGGCCATCGGGCGTCTGCCAGAAATCATACCATGCCGGCATGATGTAGCCGCCGTTCAGCGTTACCGGCATGGCTGGCGCATGCGGGAACACGAACCGCACAGACAGCGCCGGATGCAGCCCTCCGGGCTGGAACAAGTCCGGCACGATGGGCTCGAAATCGTGCCCATCCGCGCCCAGCCCGTGCAGCCAGATGACGCAGGCCTCGGGATGCGCGCCCGTTTCCACGACCACTTTCTCCAGCGGCGGCACATGCATGGCGCGCATGCTGCCGCGTGCAGCGCTTTCTGTCGCGCGGCGATTGTGGTTCAATGCTCCCGATGAAACCGCGCGCGCACATTCTCGGCATCTGCGGCACGGCGATGGCCGGCGTGGCGGCGCTGGCGCGCGAGGCCGGCTGGCGCGTAACCGGCTCGGATGCCGGCGTCTATCCGCCGATGTCCGACTGGCTCCGCGAACAGGACATCGCCATCCAGCCCTATAGCCCCGCCAACCTCGAACCCGCGCCCGATCTGTGCATCGTCGGCAACGCGCTGTCGCGCGGCAACCCGGAAGTGGAAGCCATGCTCGATCGCGGCCTGCCGTATATCTCCGGCGCGCAGTTCGTTGGCGATCACGTGCTGCCGGGGCGGCATGCGGCGGTCGTCGCCGGCACCCACGGCAAGACCAGCACCGCCAGCATGCTGGCGCACGTGCTGGAGTCGGCGGGACACAAG
>JALVTX010000312.1 GCA_027035825.1 Mariprofundaceae bacterium | reverse complement strand
CGTTGAACAGCGCATCCGGCACGGGATGGCTGGCGCGCAGCAGCGTGACCACGACCAGCGCGATCTGGAAGACGGTGGTGGTCTTGGACAGCCAGGTGGGCTGCATCTTCAGCCGGTGCGTGACCAGTTCGTAGGCGATGGCGCCGATGACGATGACCACGTCGCGGAAGACGACGGCGAGGAACAGGAACATCGGCGTCTGGCCGGTGATGAACAGGCTGATGAAGGCGCCGGTCAGCATCAGCTTGTCGGCGATGGGGTCCATGTACGCGCCCACGACCGTCTGCATGCCGTAGTGCTTGGCGATGAAGCCATCCAGCATGTCCGTGAGCCCCGCCACGATCATCAGCGCCAGCGCATGCGACGGAAAGCCGTTGAGGATGGCCCAGATGATGAAGGGCGTGAGCAGGATGCGCGCCAGCGTCAGCAGGTTGGGCAGGTTGATGACGCCGCGCATCATTCGGCCAGCCATTCGCCGCCGGGCAGCGGCGTGAGCCGGAAGCCGCGCCGCGCGAACCAGTCTGGCAGCCAGCCGTCGCCGCCATTGATCCATAGCGCGTATCGCTGCCGCGAGCGCGACAGTTCCAGCGGAACCAGCCGCGCCACGCGCGGGTCGTGCGCCAGCGTTTCCTCCAGCGCCACCTGCGCCCCGAGCGGCGCGTCGCGACGGATCGTGAGCGTCACCCGCTGGCCGGTCGCGGTGGTCGCGGCTGTTCCGTCCGTCGCGGGTTCCGCCGCGAAGGCATGGGCGTCCCGCGCCTTGAGCAGCGTCTCTTCCAGCCAGCGGGTCATTTCCGGCAGCGGGTCGGCGCCCTGGAGCGTACGCGTCTCCGAGAACTCCGGCAGGCGCGTGGCGCCGCGCGCGTTCAGCATCACGTCGCGGTCGGTGATCCAGCGCCATTCCAGCACCAGGCCGGGTGCGTTGTCGGCCAGGATGATGCCCCGTTCATCGGCGATGCGTCGCGCCTGCTCCATCAGCAGCGTTTCGGTCTGCCGCATGTCCATGCCGCCGAGGTTGCGCGCGTGGATGACCAGCCGGATGCGCGGCGGCGCGGGGATGAAGGGGATGCCCGCATCCTTCAGGGCGCGGAACACTGCCTCGCGGTTGAACTCGAGCGTCGTCGCCTCCCGCCCGGGAGCCAGCCGCAGCAAGAGCCGCGTGTCGGGCGCGATGGCGTCGGCGCGGGCGCGCGCCTGCGCAGGGACGATGCGATCCCACAGCGCGGGCAGCGCCCGCGCGACCAGGGCGCGCACGTCCGTCGGTGCGCCGGCCTCGTCCGCCGGGAGATCCACCCGCAGGCGCGCATCGGCCTCGGCGGCGGATGCCGCCGCGGGCGCGGCCAGCGCAAGCCAGGCGGCGGAGAAGATGGCGGAGAGCAACAGCCCGGCGAACCGCATCCGCTGGCCGGGCGCGCCCGGCCGCCTCCCCGTTCGCATGCCCACCTGGATGCCCTACTTGACGACCCGCAGGTGGCCCACCCTGCGGCCGGCCGGAGCGGCTTCGTCGTCCGGCTTGTCGGGCTCCTGTTCGCGGGCGGAGGTTTCCGCCTCCTCGTTCTCCCGCCCGGCGCTGATGTCGCGCGCGGCCATCAGCACGGCGCGGATGGTTTCGGGCACGTCGGCATCCCAGACGATGCCGCCGGCGATGTCCTGCTCCGGCACGTAGGCGGCCCAGATGGCCTGCATCGGGATCACGCAGTGAAAGGGCGTGCCGGAGAACGAGAAGTCCGATTCCAGCACGTCGTCCTTGATGAGGATGGGCTGCGGCATGCGCACGTTCAGCACCAGCCGGAGCGCCGGGTCGCCATGCAGGTGCGGCGGCACGCGCACGTCGTCGCGCGTTGCGTTGACGACGATGTAGATGCGGCCGTGGCGGGCGAAATACTCCCGCAACTGCCTGGCCTTGGCGGCGTCCGCGAATTCGATGCTCATCGGCCTCTCCTCGGCAAAATCTGGCGGAGCGGCCCTGTAAGCCGGGTTCTGTATCCCGCCTCGGGGGCGGGACGATGGCCATTCCTCTGGATGCGCCGTTGCCGGCGCATTCGAGCGGCCTACCCGGAAGCGGCGCGGGCCACGCCTGACGCTTCCCTATTTGGCCTTGCTGCGGATGGGGTTTGCCGTGCCTCCACCCGTTGCCGTGTGGAGCGGTGCGCTCTTACCGCACCGTTTCACCCTTGCCGGGAGCCGCGGCTCCGGCGGTCTGTTCTCTGTGGCACTTTCCCGGGGTCGCCCCCGCCGGACGTTATCCGGCATCCTGCCCTGTGCAGCCCGGACTTTCCTCGACGGGTCTTGCGCCCGCCGCGGCCATCCGGGCCGCTCCGCAAGCTGATGCTACGACGGATGCCTCGTTGGCCGCAAGGGCCGCGCCGCGCGCGTTCTCCTCGGGCGCTGCCGCATTCAGCCGCGCGGCCAGCTCCGGGAGCGTTGCGGCGTGGAAATCCCAGCGGTCGCGTGGGGGTTTGGGCGCGATCAGCGCCGTGCGCGCGCCGGCGCGCCGGGCCGCGGCCAGGTTGTCCTCCATGTCGTCCACCACCAGCGTGCCGGCCGGCCGCGCGCCCTCGTGCGCGATGAGTTTCGCCAACGTGTCGGCGCAGGGCTTGGGGCGGTAGTCATGAAAGCGGATGTCGTGGATGGCGTCGAAATGCCGGGCCACGCCCAGCGCCGCGAGCACCCGCTCGGCGTGCTCGCGAATGCCGTTGGTGTGGATGACCTTGCGGCCCGGCAGCCGCGCCAGCGCCGCGTCGAGCCGAGGGTCGGGTGCCAGCATCGCGGCGATGTCGATGTCGTGCACCTCGCGCAGGAAGGGCTCGGGCTCAAGGCCGTGATGCAGCATCAGGCCGCGCAGCGTGGTGCCGTATTGACGCCAGTAGCGCAGGCGCAGTTCGTTGGCCGTGTCTTCGTCCACGCCCAGCTCGCGTGCGACGAAGGCCGTCATGCGCGCATCCATGCGCGCGAAGACGCCGGAATCGGCGCGATAGACGGTGTTGTCGAGGTCGATGACCAGGAGCTCGAAGTCCATGCCGCATTCTGGCATGTGCGAGGGCCGCGAGACAGGGGCGCATTCATTCCCCTCATGGGGCGCGGGGGCTGCGATTGCCGCTGACTCGTCGCATCGTTAGGCTGGCATCCAAAAGCGCATCCAAAAAACGAACGAAGGAGGCAACGATGCGGAAGATCATGATGCTGTGCGTGGCGCTGTCGCTGGCGGCCTGCGCGACCCAACGGCAGGAACGGGCGGCCACCACGGGCGCCATCATCGGCGCCGCGACCGGCGCGGTGATCGGGGATCAGAGCGGACATCCGGCGGCCGGGGCGGCCGTCGGCGCCGCGGTGGGGGCGGCTGTTGGCGCCGCCGCTGCGGATGCTTCGGCGCCAAACGCCAACCCGCCGGCATACGGCGCGCGCGGCCGGCATGTGCACCGGGCCCGGACCGAGGGTGACGACGAGGAGCGGGATCGCGAGCGCGAGGACGAGGGAGACTCCGAAGCGGAAGACTGACGCCAGATCAGGGCGCACGGCTGCTCCGGGATGCGGCTGCTGATTCTGGGCTGCGGCTACGTCGGCGAGCGGCTGGCCCGCGCCGCCGTGGCGCGCGGCATGCGCGTGGCGGCGATGACGCGCTCGCGCCAGCGCGCCGAAGCCCTGCGGGCGCTGGGAGTGGAGGCGTATGCCGCCGCCTCGCCGCTGGAGTTGCCGGCGGGGGTGCTGGCCCGCGCCGGGGCCGTGCTGGACTCGATCCCGCTGGCGCGGGAGGGCGGCTCCTGCCTGCCGCCGCAACGGGCCTGGCTGCCGGCCCTGCGCGAGCGGCTGGCTGGCGCGCGCTGGTGCGGCTACCTGTCGTCCACGGCGGTCTATGGCGATGCCGGCGGCGACTGGGTGGATGAGGCTTCTCCCTGCCGGCCCGCCAGCGCGCGGGGCCGCGCGCGGCTTGCCGCGGAGCAGGCATGGCTGGAAAGCGGCCTGCCCGCCGAGGCGTTCCGGCTGGCCGGCATCTACGGTCCCGGCCGCAACCTCCTGGCCCGGCTGCGCGCCGGCGGCTACCGGGCCGTGCGCTGGGAGCCGCCTCGCTGGTCCAACCGCATCCACGTGGACGACATCGTGGCGGCGCTCCTGGCGGCGATGGATGCGCCCCGCCCCGGGCGCGTCGCCAACCTGGCCGATGACGCACCGCTGCCGCATGCCGATTACGTCCGCGAACTGGCGCGCATGGTTGGCGCGCCCATGCCCGAGTTGCTGACCCCGGAGGCGGCGGAGCGGGAGCTGTCGCCGGCGGCGCTGGAGTTCTTTCGCGACAGCAAGCGCGTTAGCAACGCGCGCCTGCACGCCGAGCTTCTGCCGACGCTGCGCTACCCGGATTTTCGGGCTGGTATTGCGTCGCTACTGGATGAATAAACGTCCCGCCCGGAGGGGCTATGCTGCAAGCATGGACGCAAGCGTGAACGAGGCCGATTTTCGCGCGCTGGCCGAGCGGGCATTGGCCGAACTGCCGGCATCGCTGACGCGCGGCATCGTGAACGTGGTCATCCTGGTCGAGGACGAGGCGGACGCGGACACGCTGGCGGCGATGAATGCCGTTGAACCCGGGGATTTGTTGGGCCTGTACCAGGGCTGGCCGCTGCCGGATCGAGGCGCCTCATATCAGGGGCATCCGCCGGACGTGATCCGCCTGTTCCGGCGGCCGATACTGGCGTGGTGCGCGCGCGAGGGCGTGGGCGTGGCCGAGGGGGTGCGGCAGGTGCTGATGCACGAGATCGGCCATTATTTCGGGCTCTCGGACGCGGAGCTGGCGGCGCGGTGCGGGCTGTGATCCGTGTATCTGGCAGGTCCGTGTGGGGCCAACCAGGCGCTATTGAGCGTAAGCGTGTTGACTCGTGCGCTTTTGCATACTGCCTGATACATTTCGCCGCGCATTGCCGCGCATTGCCGCGCATCGCCGCGCGACGGGGCGGGCGGCGCGAGATCGGGCCGGAACGACGGCCGGAGGGGTTCATGGGTTTTCTGGACGGGAAAAAGGGGCTGATCCTCGGGGTCGCCAACAACAAGTCGATTGCCTGGGGCGTGGCCGAGGCCTGCCATCGCGAGGGGGCGGAGCTCGGCTTCAACTACCTGGGCGAGCAACTGGAGCGCCGCGTGCGGCCGCTGGCCGAGACCCTGGGCGCGTCGTTCGTCGAGCCGCTGGATGTTGCCGATGACGCGAGTCTGGATGCCTTCTTCGAGCGCGTGGCGCGTGACTTCGGCAAGCTGGATTTCCTCGTGCATTCCATCGCCTACGCCAACAAGGACACGCTCAAGGGCGCGTTCCACACCACCACGCGCGAGGATTTCCATTTGGCATTGGACATCTCGGCCTATTCCTTTATCGCCTGCGCCCAGCGCGCGGCGCCATTGATGAACGAGGGCGGCGCGATGGTGACGATGAGCTACCTGGGCGCGGTGCGCGCGGTGCCGAACTACAACGTGATGGGCGTGGCCAAGGCGGCGCTGGAGGCCAGCGTGCGTTATCTGGCGCAGGATCTCGGCCCGTCGGGCATTCGCGTCAACGCCATCTCCGCCGGGCCCATCCGCACGCTGGCGGCCTCGGCCGTGGGCGATTTCCGCAAGCTGATGGAAAAGAGCGCGCGCGGCGCCATGCTCAAGCGCAACGTGACGCAGGAGGAGGTCGGCAACGTGGCGGCCTTTCTCGTCTCCGACCTGGCTTCCGGCGTCACCGGCGAGGTGCACTATGTGGACGGCGGGTTCCACATCGGCGCGGGCGATCCCGGCGTCGAGTAGGGCGGGCTGAGGCGGCCTTGGCGGGCTCCACCTTCGGGCAGGTCTTTCGCGTCACCACCGCCGGCGAGTCGCACGGCCCGGCGTTGGCGGCTATCGTGGACGGTTGCCCGGCGGGGCTGGAACTCTCGGAAGCCGACATCCAGCCCGACTTGGATCGGCGCCGGCCCGGCCAGAGCCGCTACACCACGCAGCGGCGCGAGCCCGACCAAGTGGAGATTCTCTCCGGCGTGTTCGAAGGCAAGACCACGGGCTGTCCGATTGCGCTGTTGATCCGCAACACCGATCAGCGCAGCAAGGATTATTCGGACATCAAGGACAAGTTCCGTCCCGGTCACGCGGACATCACCTACCACGAGAAATACGGCATCCGCGACTGGCGCGGCGGCGGCCGGGCCAGCGCCCGCGAGACGGCCATGCGCGTGGCCGCCGGGGCCATCGCCAGGAAGCTGCTGGCCGCCCATGACATCCGCATCATCGGCTGGGTGGATCAGATCGGGCCGGTGCGGGCCGATCCCGCCCGCTTCGACGCCGACGAAATTGGCCGCAATCCATTCTTATGCCCGGATGCCGAGGCGGCGCGCCAGATGGCGGATTTCCTCGACGGTCTGCGCAAGGAGGGGGACTCCATCGGCGCCGGCGTGACCGTGGAGGCGCATGGGATGATTCCCGGCCTGGGCGAGCCGGTGTTCGACAAGCTGGATGCCGACATCGCCAAGGCGATGATGAGCATTCAGGCGGTGAAGGGCGTGGAGATTGGCGACGGCTTTGCCTGCATTGAAGCGCGCGGCTCGGAGTTTGGCGATGCGATGCGCAAGGACGGGTTCGTCACCAATCACGCCGGCGGCGTGCTGGGCGGCATCTCCAACGGGGATGCGCTGCGCGTGCGGTTGGCGCTAAAGCCGACCTCGTCCATCCTGCGCCCGCGGCCGACGGTGGACGTGCATGGCAACGAAACCGAGATCTCGACCCGCGGAAGGCACGATCCGTGCGTGGGCATCCGCGCCGTGCCGATCGCCGAGGCGATGCTGGCGCTCACGCTGGCCGACCACCTGCTGCGGCAGCGGGCGAGCCGGGTGTAGTCGCTTTTTTGTCCAGCGATGGCATGAGCGAACTCCGGCCGGCGCTGGAGGCGTTTCTGGCGCGGCTTCCCGCCGATGATATCGTGTCCGGGGCGTCGCGCGAAAGCGGCCTGGAGCGGGCTCGCCTGGAAGCATTGTTCGAAACCTTCGCCAATGAGGCGCGGGCGGCCCTCACTCTGGTGGAGCGACATCTGGCTCCAGGCCGGCGGATGCTGGAGGTGGGCGCGGGCCTGTGCCTGTTCAGCCTGTTTCTGAAGCGCGAGGGGTTTGACATCACGGCCTTGGAGCCGGCCCTGGGAGGCTACGATGCATTCGCGGCGCTGCGCGACGCTGTGCTGGCCATCGTTGATGATGGCGGGCTGGAGGTGCTGAGGATTTCCGCCGGCGCTCTGAACCCCGAGGAACATGGACGGTTCGATTTCATCTTCAGCAACAATGTGCTGGAGCATATCCCGGCGTGGGAGGAGGCGTTGGACGCCATGCTTGGCGTGCTGGCGGCCGATGGCCTGATGGCGCACGGCTGCCCGAACTATGTCGTGCCGTATGAGCCGCATTATGGCGTGCCCGTGTTCCGATGGTGGCCGGAGCTGAGCCGCTGGCTGTTCCTTCCGGGGGACGCGGATGCGGCCATCTGGGAGTCGCTGAATTTCATGAGCCACGGGCAGGTGCGCCGGTATGCGAGGCGGCGGGGGTTGGATGTTCGCTTCCGTTCCGGCCTGCTTTACGAGGCACTGCGGCGGCTGGATGGGGATGAGGCGTTCCGCGCCCGGCACCGGGGCGTGGTCGGGCGGATGGCGGCTTGGGTGGCGAGGAGCCCCATGGCTGAGCTTGCGCGCCATCTGCCGCCCTCGCTGACGACGCCGATGGCGTTCGAAATCAAGGCAACGGGAGGCTGACTTGGCCCAGATCACGAGCGGCATCCGCGCCGCGCTTTCCCATGCGGGATTATATGACCTGAGCCAGAGCCTGCTGGGCGCGCGCCCGGCGCGCGAGACCCTGGTGCGGGAATATTTCCCCGACCTGCATGGGCGGCGCATGCTGGACATCGGTTGCGGCACGGCCGAGATCCTGCGGCATCTGCCAACGGACATGGAATACGTGGGTTATGACCTTTCGGAGGATTACATTCGCAAGGCGAGGCGCAATTTCGGTTCGCGCGGCCGTTTTCATGCCGAGCGGCTGGATGACGTCAGCCTCAATGATGAGCCGCCCTTTGACATGGTGCTGGCGTTCGGCCTGCTGCATCACTTGGAGGATGACGAGGCGCGAGCCTTGTTTCGGTTGGCGGCCTTCGCGCTTGCGCCGCATGGTCTGCTGGTGACGGTGGACCCGGCATGGGCCGAGGGCCAGGCGGCCTTTGCGCGTTGGTTGATCGGCAAGGATCGTGGGCGCAATGTGCGGGATGCGGCCGGTTATGCGCGGCTGGCCGGCGAGGCGTTTTCCGATGTTCGCGTGGATGTCCGGCATGATCTGCTCCGCGTGCCTTATACCCACGCAATCCTCCGGTGCCGGAGGTCGCGCGGAGCCTGATGTGCTGAAATCCATGATTGTTGTGATACCGTTTCGCCCATGCCGTTGATTTCCGTCGTCATTCCCGTTTACAAGGCCGAGGACTGCCTCCATGAGCTGTATCGCAGGTTGGTGGCGTCTCTGGAAAGCATTTCCGATGATTTCGAGATTATCATGGTCGAGGACTGTGGTGGTGATCGTTCGTGGGAGATCATTCAAGAGCTCGCGGCCCGGGATGCCCGCGTCAAGGGATTGCAGTTTTCCCGCAATTTCGGCCAGCACTACGGCATCACCGCGGGGCTGGATTACTGCACCGGCGACTGGGTGGTGGTGATGGATTGCGATTTGCAGGACAGGCCAGAGGAGATTCCGAGGCTCTACGCCAAGGCGCGGGAGGGCTATGACGTGGTGCTGGCTCGGCGCGTGAAGCGCCGGGACAAGTTTGAGAAACGGCTCATGTCGAGAGTATTCTTTATTGTATTCAACTATCTGACAGATATGGATTATGACCCCAGCGTTGGAAATTTCCGTATTCTTTCCAGGAAGGTTGTTGAAAACTGTAAGCGCATGCGAGAGAACCTCCGATTCTTCCCGGGGATGGTTGAATGGCTGGGGTTTTCAAAGGCCGCCATTGATGTTGAGCATGGTGAACGTCTCGCAGGAGAAACTTCTTACACCTTCCGCAAGTTGATGGCTCTTGCCATAGATACGGTTATCGCATATTCCGACAAACCCCTTAGATTGTCGGTGCAGGTTGGTTTCGGGATTTCCCTTATGGCGCTTCTCGCTGGTGTTGTCCTGCTTCTGTATGCGCTGTTCTATGATGTTCCAATCATGGGTTGGAGTAGTTTGATAGTTTCAATTTATTTTCTTGGTGGCGTAATAATCGCGAATCTGGGAGTGATTGGTATTTATCTCGGAAAAACATTTGATGAGGCAAAAAAGAGGCCTCTTTATATTGTTCGCCAGACAACCTTCAAGGAATTCTGATAATGGACATAATTGTTGAGACGCCATGGGAAGACCGGGCATTGGGGAGGAAAGCGTTTGCGCTGAACGCTTCTTGCCTTTCCTCGCTTAGCGAGGATATTTTGGAGGATCAGATCAAGGGCCGAATCAGAAAATATGGGGCTATTTTTGTTTCTGCGCGAGTTCCCAAGAAAAGCATGTCCGCGATTCCGGTTCTTCAGGCGTGCCGGTTTTATGTTGTCGAGGGTGTTCTGAGCCCTGTTGCCAATCTCAGCGATAATCCAGTCTTGCGGGCATTCTTGGAAACGCCTTTTCGGTTTCTTCCGAGGCGATTCAGAGAATCGGATGTTCAGTTTGTCTCGCTTGATCGGTGTGATGCGAACAAAAAGCGGGATACGATTGTAGGCATGGCCGAACAATCTTTCAGTGATGACCGCTTTCATATGGACTTTCGATGCCCTGCCGGGCTGGCAAGTCGCAGGTTTGCTTTCTGGGTTGGCGATTTATTACAGGATGAGCAAGTGCGTTTCGACTTGCTCTTGGTGAATGGCGAGCCTGGGGGGTTTATGGCGCGAAAGAAGGATAAGCTGATCTTGGCAGGGTTTTCGAAGAAATATGTGAGGTCAGGTCTGGGCGAATACCTTTGGCTCTCATCATTAAGGGAGATGCTCGATGCTGGCATGCAGCATGTCAGCACGCTGATTTCATTAAACAATGCCCCAGTGCTCAATCTGTATTCCCGGTTGGGGTTCAAGTTCAGGGACGTTCAATACACGTTTCACTGTTGGCGGCCATGATGTCTAAAGCGCGATATCGACTTGGCATAATGAATATCAGGTGGCTTGTGGCATTTGCCGGTTTGTTTATGTTGCTCCCGCTGCCGGTAATGCAGTTTATTGGCGAAGAAGGCCTCATGGCGCTCAAGAGCTACGAGATGTTCTACCGCCATGACTGGCTGCACCCCTCCATTTATGGCGGCGTGTGGCCGCATTCCCCGTTGTGGCACTGGCCGGTCATTCTCTTGTGCGAGGCTATCGGATGGCAGCATGTGGATATCGCCATTCGCCTGGTTTCGGTGGTTTCCACTTGGTGCGGCGCCTGCGTGGCGGGGTGGGGTGCGGCCTGGCTCTATGGGGAGCGCCATCCGAACGCGGGCTGGCTGGGAGCGCTGGTTTACCTGACCACGGGCGAGGTGGCTTTCTGGTATGGCTGGCTGGGGTATGTGGACGCGATGTTCGGCATGTTCATTTTTGCCGCCATTGTCTTGCTCTGGCACGCCATGCAGCAGGAGCATCCGGGATGGTTTTTGCTCTCCGTGCTGTGCGTCTCGCTGGCGTTCATGACGAAGAACATCACGGCCTATTATTTCTGGGGCGTGGCCGGGCTGGTGCTGATGTGGCGTTTGCGGCGCTGGTCGCTCTTGTGGCGGTGGTGGTTTGTGATGGGGGGGCTGGCGGCGCTGAGCGCGCCCGCGCTCTGGCAATGGTGGGTGGTCCCGGCGGGCGAAAATACGGCTATAACGACGCTGGCGGATGCCTGGCGCAATTTCGCGGGCTTCAGCTTGTGGGATTACCTTAAACATTGGACGACGTTCCCGTTTATCTTCGTTTTCCGTGCCTTGCCCATCAGCCTGTTCGTGGCATGGCTGTGGCTTCGCGGAAAAGAACGGTTCCGTTTGAATGGCCCCGTGATGGCGCTGGCGCTCATGGTTCTGGGTGGTTTTTTGCCGATCTGGCTTTCGGCCGGGGGATCGCCGCGCTATCTGGTGCCATTGTATGGCCCCGTCTCGCTGCTGCTGACGGGGCTTGTGCTGCAACTGGGCGCGGACAGGCTGCGCCAGGCTGTGCGGCTGATGGCGCTGGTCGTTGCGTTGAAGGTTCCCTACAGCCTGGCGGCCCTGCCGTGGCTCAAGGACTGGCGACCTCACCATGACGTGCGCCAGGTGGCGCACGAGATCATGGCAACCGTGGGTGATGAGCCACTGATGACCGAGAACGATGTGGCTACGGGCCTGGCCATTGCGGCCTACATTGATGTCTGGCGTCGCGACAAGCCTCCCATCTACTGGAACCGGCGCGGCCAGCGCGGGTTCGTGCTGGCCGAGGCGGAGACGCCAGCCCTGGGGAAGCTTGTGCGCACTTGGGTCGTGCGCGGCAGCCACGTTTACCTTTACTATCAGCCGGGCGAGGCGCGGCAGTGAGCGAAGAAAGGGAAGCGGTTCCGTTCAACCGGCCATTCATGACCGGCAGGGAACTGGATTATATCCGTCAGGCCCATGCCGGCGGGCAACTTGCCGGAAACGGCCCCTTCACGCATCGCTGCCAGTCCTGGATCGAGGCCCGAACGGGTTGCAGAAAGGCCTTGCTTACGCATTCCTGCACGGCGGCGCTGGAGATGGCGGCGTTGTTGTTGGATTTACGTCCCGGCGACGAGGTCATCATGCCGTCGTTCACGTTCGTGTCCACGGCGAACGCCTTCGTGTTGCGCGGGGCAACGCCGGTGTTCGTGGATATCCGCCCCGATACGTTGAACATGAACGAGGCCCTGATCGAGGCCGCCATCACCGGGCGCACGCGCGCCATCTGCGTGGTGCATTATGCTGGCGTGGCATGCGACATGGATGTCATCATGGATATTGCCGGGCGGCGCGGACTCATCGTGATCGAGGATGCGGCGCAGGGAGTGCTTTCAAGCTGGCGGGGGCGAGCGCTGGGCAGCATCGGACACCTTGGGGCGTTCAGCTTTCATGAGACCAAGAACGTGATTTCCGGCGAAGGCGGCGCGCTCCTGGTCAATGATGAACGGTTTGCCGCGCGAGCGGAAATTTTGTGGGAGAAGGGCACCAATCGCGGCAGCTTCTTTCGCGGCGAGGTGGACAAGTACACATGGATGGACGTGGGCTCGTCCTTTCTGCCGGGCGAGCTGGTGGCGGCCTTTCTCTATGCCCAGCTGGAGGAGGCCGAGGCCATTACCCGGCGCAGGCTTGCCATCTGGCGGCGCTATCACGATGCCTTTGAGACGCTGGAACGGGCCGGAGTTCTCCGGCGGCCGGTTGTGCCCGAGGGGTGCGCGGGCAACGCGCACATGTATTATCTGTTGCTCGAGTCCGGCGACGCGCGTGATGCGTTGCTCGCTGGCCTGAGAGAGGATGGCATCCACGCGGTGTTCCACTACGTGCCGCTGCACGATGCGCCCGCGGGCTGCAGGTTCGGGCGCGTGCATGGCGACATGCGGCACACGGACGATGTCGCCGCGCGAATCGTGCGGCTTCCGTTGTGGCCGGGCGTGGAGCCGCATCAGGCGAGGATTGTCGAGTCCGTCTTCAGGCGGCTCGGGCATGAATACGAGAGGCAAGAGGCGGGAGCGTCATGATTCTGGTCGTTGGCGACATCATCGTGGATGAATTCGTCTGGGGCGATGTGTCGCGCATCTCTCCGGAAGCGCCAGTGCCGGTGGTGCATGTGGAGCGGATCGACCGGCGGCTCGGCGGCTCGGCCAACGTGGTGCGAAACCTGCATGCGATCGGAGTGCCCTCGGCGATGTTCGGCATGGTCGGCGACGACGAACCCGGCCGCTGGGTGCTTGGGCGGCTGGGCGAGCTGGACTCCGACGCCTCGGGCGTCCAGGTCAAAAAGAACGACCGCCCCACCGGCATCAAGACGCGCATTATCGCCCGCCACCAGCAGGTGGTGCGCTACGACCGCGAGTGGCTGCATCCGGCGCATCCGGATACGCACGCGGCATTGATGCGGGGGATTCTGGCGAGGCTGGACGAGGCGGAGGCGGTGATTCTCTCCGACTACGGCAAGGGCGTGATGACGCCCGAGTGGCTGGCGGAGCTGATGCCGAGGCTGGCGGGCAAGATCGTCGCGGTGGATCCCAAGCCCGAGCACACGGCCGCCTACCGCGGCGCCACGGTGGTGACGCCGAACCTGGCGGAGGCGGCGGCGATGACCGGCATGGAGGCCGTCAACGAGGATGCGCACGTGGAGCGCATGGCTTGCCGGCTGGCCGACGAACTGGAACTGCGATATGCGCTCATCACGCGCTCGGAGCGGGGGATGACGCTGTTCGACGGCGAGCGCTGCCACCACATCCCGACGGCGGCGCGCGACGTCTTCGACGTGACCGGCGCGGGAGACACGGTGATCGCCGTGTTCACCGCCTGCCTGGCGCGCGGCGACGATGCGCTCGCGGCCGCCCGCGCCGCCAACCGCGCCGCCGGCGTCGTGGTCGGCAAGGTGGGCACGGCCACCGCGACCTGGGAAGAGATTCAGGCGCATCAATGAAGGCAGGCGCGCCAGCGAAGGTCGTCGTCGGCATTCCGGCCCGTTTCGGCTCCAGCCGCTTTCCCGGCAAGCCGCTGGCGATGCTGGCCGGGCGGCCGATGATCGCCCATGTGGTCGAGCGGGCGCGCTCTGCCGGGGTCGGGCCGGTGTTCGTGGCCACGGATGACGAGCGCATCGCCCAGGCGGCGCGCGAGGCGGGGGCGGAGGCCCGGATGACGCGCGCCGATCATGCCAGCGGCGCCGAGCGGCTGGCCGAGGCCTGCGCGGACATGGAGGCCGACATCGTCGTCAACGTGCAAGGCGACGAGCCGCTGATTGATCCGGCGGCCATCCGCGCTGTGCTGGAACCGTTCGATGCCGAGCCCGATCTGCCGATGGCCACGCTGGCGCATCCCATCCGCGACGAGTTCGATCTTCAGGATGCGAACGTCGTCAAGGTGGTGCGCGATGCGCGCGGTCATGCACTCTATTTCAGTCGCGCGCCAATTCCCTTCCTCCGCGACGAGTCGGCGATTACGCCCTTGCAGCATGTGGGGCTCTATGCCTATCGCCGCGATTTCCTGATGCGCTATGCCTCGTTGCCGCCTGCGCCGCTGGAGCGGGCCGAGCATTTGGAGCAGTTGCGGGCGCTGCATCACGGCCATCGCATCGCCGTGCGGGTGGGCGACTTCCACTGCATCGGCATCGACACGCCCGAGGATTTGCGTCGCGCCGAGGCGCTGCTCGACGCGCAGTAGGGCATCTCTGAACAATCCGGCATGGCCGCGACAGCGGCCTTGCGGGATGCTTGTGGGGAACAATCGCAAGGCGCGAGGCGCGGCGCATGGTGGTTCCATGCGCAAGTCGAGCAACGCCGCAGACCGCACGCAAGGCCCTGTCCCGAAGGGTTGCGCCCCAATCGCGCCCTCGCGGCGTCAGGCTCCTTGGCTTCGTGGCTGCGGCCACGACCTTCGTCGCCTTCCTTGCGATCATCGCGATTGGCGCACAACGCGGCTTATGGCGGGTTGTTCAGAGATGCCCCGGGCTCTCCTCCCCACCTTTCCCCACGCTCCGGTTTCCTTCTTCATTGCAGCGAAATCCGGCCGCCGCGCCGGCTTTCCGGCTGTGCCGGATTGACGCACTTGCCGCCCGTTCGGGGCTGGCGCGGGTTGACATGGGTCGAATCATGGGCAATATTGGCGCAAAGTGGGTAAATGTGGGTAAGTGTTCCATGGCGGATCAGGGCCCGAACCCACGCGGCGGGGAGGACTTCCGAGCGCAATGTTTTTTCCGGGCGAGTACCGAAACACGATGGACGAGAAGGGACGCGTCAACGTCCCCGCCGCCTTCCGCGAAAGCCTGCGCGAGCGCTACGGCGGCGAGCAGGTGGTGCTCACCCGCGATTACGACGGCTGCCTGCGGGCCTATCCACCGCGCGAATGGGAGCGCGACGTGCTTTCCGTCGTGCGCGACTTGGACGTCAACGACCCCTACCGCCGCGCCTACGAGCGATTCGTCGTCAGCCCGGCCGTGACCTGTGCGCCGGACAAGCAGGGACGCATCCTGATTCCGGCCACGCTGCGCGAGTTCGCGGGCCTGGG
>JALVTX010000311.1 GCA_027035825.1 Mariprofundaceae bacterium | reverse complement strand
ACCACCGCGATGCTGGACGAGCTGGCCCGCGCCGTGCGCGAACGCCGCGCCAGGGGCGCTGATCGCTGACCAGCCAGCGGACGCGGCCGGATTGCGACGGCCCGCGTTCTACAGATTCATCTGTTTCAGCCAGCGCTCCAGGAAGTGGATGTCGAAATCGCCCCGCTGGAAGGCCGCGTTGGCCAGCAGCCGCTCGTGCAGCTCGCGGTTGGTGGTGATGCCAATGATGGCCAGTTCCTCGATGGCGCGCTGCATGCGGCGGATGCACTTCTCGCGCGTGCGTGCATGGGTGATGATCTTGCCGATCATCGAATCATAGTGCGACGGCACCTCGTAGCCCGTGTAGATGTGCGAGTCCACGCGCACGCTGCGGCCGCCGGGGGCGTGGTATAGTTCGATCCTGCCGGGCGAGGGGCGGAAGCTGAACGGGTGCTCGGCATTGATGCGGCACTCGATGGCATGGCCCTTCTTCTTGATCTGCTCCTGGGTGAAGGCGAGTTTTTCGCCCGCCGCCACGCGGATCTGCCATTCCACCAGGTCCACGCCGGTGATCCATTCGGTCACCGGGTGCTCGACCTGGATGCGGGTGTTCATCTCAATGAAATAGAAGGACTTGTCCGGGTTCATCAGGAACTCGATGGTGCCCGCGCCCTCGTAGTTCACGGCGCGCGCGGCGGCCACGCCCGCGGCGCAGAGCTTCTCGCGCGTTTCCTCGTCCACGAAGGGGCTCGGCGCTTCCTCCAGCACCTTCTGGTTGTTGCGCTGCATCGAGCATTCGCGCTCGAACAAATGGACGATGTTGCCGTGCTTGTCGCCCAGCACCTGCACCTCGATATGGCGCGGCGTTTCCAGGAACTTCTCGATGAACACGGTGTCATCGCCGAAGGCGGCCGCGGCCTCGGCCTGGCACTTGTTGAACGCGCCCGGCAGCGCCGCCTCGCTGTGCACCACCTGCATGCCGCGCCCGCCGCCGCCGGCGGCGGCCTTGATGATGACCGGGAAGCCGGCCTCGCGGGCAATGTGGCGCGCTTCCTCGACGTCGCGCACCGCGCCCTCGGAGCCGGGCACCAGCGGCACCCCGGCCTCGCGCATCTTGTGCTTGGCCGTCACCTTGTCGCCCATCGTGCGCATGGAATCGGGTGTCGGCCCGATCCAGGCATAGCCGGATTCCATCACGATGTCCGCAAATTCGGCGTTCTCGGCCAGGAAGCCATAGCCGGGGTGGATGGCCTGCACGTCGGTGAGCTCGGCGGCGGACATGATGGCCGCGATGTTCAGGTAGGACTGCGCGCCCGGGGCGGGGCCGATGCAGACGGCCTCGTCGGCCAGGCGGGCGTGCATGGCGTCGCGGTCGGCCTCGGAATAGACGGCCACCGAGCCGATGCCCAGCTCCTTGCAGCAGCGGATGATGCGAACGGCGATCTCGCCGCGGTTGGCGATCAGGATCTTGTTGAACATGGGCTCAGGCCAGCGGCGCGATGACGAACATGGGCTGGCCGTACTCCAGCGGCGAGGCGTTTTCCACCAGGATTTCCTCCACCACGCCATCGTATTCGGATTCGATCTCGTTCATCAGCTTCATCGCTTCGATGATGCACAGGATGTCGCCCTTCTTCACCTTCTGGCCGACCTTGACGAACGGTTCGGCCTCCGGCGACGGCGCGCGGTAGAAGGTGCCCACCATCGGCGAGCGCACGACGTGCTTGCCCGAGGCTTCCGCCTCGGCGGTCGGCGAGGACTCTCCGGCCGGCGCAGCGGCGGGTTCGGGCGTCTGCGCCGTCTGCACGGCCGGAGCCGCTTGCGGCGCTGGCGCGGCGACGGTCTGTTGCCCGCGGCAGATGCGGACGGTCTGGTCGCCCTCGGTGACCTCGATCTCGGTGACATCGGAATTCTGGATCAGACGAATCAGCTTGCGAATCTGGGCAATGTCCACGTTCATCTCCTTGGTGTTGCGGTTGGTGTTCGGTGTTC
Source organism: Mariprofundaceae bacterium (assembly GCA_027035825.1). Classification (GTDB taxonomy): domain Bacteria; phylum Pseudomonadota; class Zetaproteobacteria; order Mariprofundales; family Mariprofundaceae; genus JALVTX01. The sequence goes on along the minus strand of JALVTX010000311.1, from coordinate 1,490 downwards.
CGGGCTCAGCGCGCCGCCCGCAGGTGCTCGACGAGGCCGATCAGCGCCAGCCGGTAGGAAGCCGCGCCCAACCCCGCCACCACGCCCAGCGCCGCATCGGCGAGCAGGGAGCGTTGGCGAAAGGATTCGCGCCGGTGGATGTTCGACAGGTGAACCTCCACGAACGGAATCCCGCAGCCGAGCAGGGCGTCGCGCAGCGCCACGCTGGTGTGCGTGTAGGCGGCGGGATTGATGATGATGCCGTCCACGCCTTCCTCGCGCGCCGCGTGGATGCGCTCCACCAGTTCGCCCTCGTGGTTGCTCTGGAAGGTGGCCAGGTCGCAATCCAGGCGTTCGGCTTCCGCCGCCAGCATGGCGTTGATGTCGTCCAGGGTCTGCTGGCCATAATGCTCGGGCTCGCGCGTGCCCAGCAGGTTCAGGTTGGGGCCGTGCAGCGCCAGGATGTTGGGTCGTTTCATGAATGCTCCCCTGGGGTCGCGGCTTGCGCTGCGTCCTCCTCCCAGGACTCGCGCAGGCGCGCAAGTTCGGGATCGTCCGGCCGGCGCAGCATTAGCACGGCCAGCATGGCACGGGCCTCGGCGCGTTCGCCCTGCTCCCACAGCATGCGCGCCAGCCGCAGCGAGGCCGGCGGTGCCTCGGCGCGCGAGCCTTCGTAGCAGGCGCGGGCGCGGGCAAAGCAGTCCAGCGCCTCGCCATGGCGGGACATTTGTTGCAGGATGCGGCCGAGTAGGTGCCAGGCGCGGCCCTCGCGCGGCGCGAATTCCAGCACCTGTCGCGCCGTCCGCTCGGCGGCTTCCGGCTCGCCCGCGGCCAGCAGCCGCGCACAGGCCGTCAGACCTTCCTCGACGCCCTGCCAGTTCTCCGGGCGGGGGGCGCGACGCGGCGAGGCGGAAGAAGGTTTGGGCGCGGACGCGGATGCTGCTAGCATGAGGCTCACGCTAGCGGCGCGGGCTTGAGTGGTCAACCCGAAATGGCGCGAAATTGAACGAAAATCGCGCGGTTTTTGCCGAAATGCAGCCAAAACGGTTCAGTTTCGAGGTAAAACGACGCATGTCGAAGAGGGGGATTCAGGTGCGCATCAACGGCGAGGTGCGAACGGTTCGGGCCGCCACGGTAGCCGAGCTGCTCGGCGAGCTGGGCCTGGACGGGCGCATGATTGCCGTGGAGCGCAATCTGGAGGTGGTGCCGAAGAGCGCCTACGGCCAGACCCGCTTGGCCGAGGGAGACCGGCTGGAAATCGTGCACATGATTGGCGGAGGATGAATGACGGACAGCGATGACTTGCTGAAGATCGGCAGCTACACATTCCGCTCCCGGCTGATCACCGGCTCGGGCAAGTACAAGGATTTCGCGACCACGCAGGCGGCCACCGAGGCGGCCGAGGCGGAAATGGTGACCGTGGCCGTGCGCCGGGTGAACATCACCGATCCGGGCAAGGAGAGCCTGCTCGATTATCTCGACCCGAAGAAATACGTGATCCTGCCCAACAC
>JALVTX010000310.1 GCA_027035825.1 Mariprofundaceae bacterium | reverse complement strand
CGGAATCAAGACCTGTATCCCTTGATTCTCAACATGTTACACAACACACTTGCCAGTGATATCGGCAAAATCTAGGTCCAGTTTGATGGTGAATTACCATTAACTTTGGTTAGCAATTTTCCTGACCAATTTGAGTCAGCGCCCGAATTCCCGGCCGCGAACCCCGGAGAAATCACCGCGTGTGGGAGCGGCCTCTGCCCGCGAACATGGGGCGGTGGATTCATTCGGGGCCTGGAGGCCCCTCCTGCCGGGGAGAATCGCGCCTCTGTAGGAGCGGCTTCCAAGCCGCGAATCAAGGATGTAGAGCAGTCTCCAGACCGCGAACGTGGGGGCGGCGGATTCGTTCGGGGCCGGAGGCCCATCCTACCGATGGTATCGCCACCCGTGGGAGCGGCGTCCACGCCGCGAACCGCAAGAAAATGCCGCTTCCACGGGTTGAAAATGACATCCGACCGCGTCGCACGTTGAATCCGCCACCCGCGCCCGCTATGTTGCGCGCATGAATACGCCAAACGACGGCGCGCCAACCGCCCTGACCGTGGAACAGGCCATGCGCCTGGCCGAGCAGCACCAAGCCGCCGGCCGGTTGCAGCAGGCCGAGATGGTGTTGCGGCAGGTGCTGCAAGCGCTGCCCGGGCATGCGCCGGCGCTGCACCTGCTGGGCATCGTCGCCCACCAGGCAGGCAACACCGAGATGGGCGCGCGGCTGCTCGGCCAGGCCGTGGAGCGGCAACCAGACGCGGCGCTCTACCATGCCAACCTGGGCGAGATGCACCGCCTGCTGGGGCATCTGGACGAGGCCATCCGGCATGGCGAGCGCGCCGTGGCGCTCGATGCGAACCTGGCGATGGCCCATGGCAACCTCGGCATCGCCTGGTATGACAAGGGCGACATGGAGAAGGCCGAGGCCTGCCAGCAACGGGCGCTGGCGTTGCAGCCCGATCATCTGCCATCGCTGAACAACATGGGCAGCGTCCGCCGCAATCAGAAGCGGCTGGACGAGGCCGAGGAATACTACCGCCGGGCGCTGGCCGTCGCGCCGCAATACCTGGAGGCGATGAACAACCTCGGCGCGGTGCTCACCGAGCGGGAACGGCCGGAAGAGGCCGTGGAGCTGCTCCAGCAGGCGCTGGCGCTGCACCCGGACTACGCCGACGCGCATCACAACATCGGCCTCGCCTGGCTGATGCTGGAGCAGGAAGACAAGGCGCTGGCCGCGTTCCAGCGGGAAATGCAACTGCGGCCGGATGCGCACGAACCTCACGAGGGGCTGGCGCGGCTGCACCTGGGCCAGCGCAACCTGGACGAGGCGCAACGCCTGGCCGCGCGGGCGCTGGAACTGGCCCCGGACAAGCAGGAACTGCACTGCCTGATGGGCGACATCCACACCCAATCGGGCTTCCCGGAGCGCGCGGAGGCGGACTACGCCCGGGCGCTGGAACTGGACGCGGAACTGGAAAGCGCGCTGCTGGGGCTGGGGCACCTGCGGATGGAGCAGGGGCGAATGGACGAGGCAAAAGAACAGTTCCGCCGCGCCCTGGAGCTGCACCCGGACAGCATCGCCGCCCGCGTGGCGCTGGCGCACGCGGTCAAGGCCGCGGAGGACGACGAAAACGTCCAGGCCCTGTTGCGCGAGGCGGACAAGCTCGACGACATGCTCGAAACCAAGGCCATGTCGCTGCATTTCGCGCTCGGCAAGTGCCTGGACGACCTCAAGCGCCACGACGAGGCCTTCCCGCACTTCGCCGAGGGCTGCCGGCTGCGGCGCAAGCGGCTGGAATACAGCGCCGAGGCCAACGCCCGCCACGTGGACGAGATCATCGCCTTTTTCACCCGCGAGCGCATCGAGCAGTTGCGTGGCGAGGGCTGCCCCTCGCCGCTGCCCATCTTCGTGCTTGGCATGCCGCGCTCGGGCACCACGCTCACCGAACAAATCATCGCCAGCCATCCGGACGTGCACGGCGCGGGCGAGCTGCCCGATTTGCTGGATCTCGCCGCCAACCCCACGGGCGTCGCGCCCTCGGAATACCCGCGCAGCCTGGCCGGCATCACCCGCGCGGAGCTCACCATCATGGGCGAGCGCTATGTGGCGGGTCTGCGCGAGCGCCATGCAACGGCCGGGCGCATCACGGACAAGATGCCCGCCAACTTCCACTGCATCGGCCTGATCCACCTGATGCTGCCCAACGCCAAAATCATCCATGTGCGGCGCAATCCGGTGGACACCTGCCTGTCCAATTTCACCAAGCTCTTCGGCCACAAGGCGCAACCCCAGAGCTACGACCTCGCGGAGCTGGGGCGCTACTACCGGGACTACGCGCGGCTGATGGAGCACTGGCGCGCGGTGTTGCCGGCGGACGCGTTCTACGACATCCAGTACGAGGAGCTGGTGGCGGACACCGAGGGCCAGGCCCGGGCGCTGATTGACTGGTGCGGCCTGGAGTGGAGCGACCGTTGCCTGGAGTTCCACAAGACCCGGCGCATCGTTCGCACCGCCAGCATCACCCAGGTGCGCCAGCCCATCTACACCTCGTCGGTGGAACGCTGGCGGCGCTACGAGAAGCACCTGGGGCCGCTGCTGGAGGCGCTGGGCAACCTCGCACCGCGCTGACCGGCGCTGCAAGGCCGTGGGAACGGTCTCCAGACCAGCGAACGTGGGCGACGGATTCGTGCGGGGCCAGAGGCCCCTCCTACCGATGGAATCGTCATCTCGTAGGAGCGGCGTCCACGCCGCGATCCCCGGAGGAATCATCGCGATGCAGGAGCGGCCTCTGGCCGCGAATGGCGGCGGCATCCTTGGTCGGCCATGATGTCATGCGCCGGAAATTCGCGGTCGGGAGGCCGCTCCTACGAGCAGGGTCAGCCGTGTCTCGTCTGGCGACATCGCTGACCAGCGCGCGGAAAGCAAAAAGGGCTCCCGAGGGAGCCCTTTCGCCGCCAATCGCGCCACGCGCGCTAGCGCGTCCAGGAAACAGGCGTCGTTGCGTTCATGTTCTCGAACGGCGTCGGAATGGGCTGGTTGGTCTTCATGCCAAGCAGCGCCTGTTCGTACGTCCAGCCATTCACGGAAAACGCGCCCGTCTGGATGCTGTAGGTCCCGCCCGGCGCCACCAGCCTGCGCGTGATGGCGGCCGGAACCGCCGGCAGCGTGACCTGGCTCACGCCCGCGGGCGCGACGATGGCCCAGACGGTGGCATCCTGCTGCGGGTTCTGGGTGTTGAAGGCCTGCATGCAGGCCGCACCGCCCGGATCGTTCGAGCCGATGGAGGTCACGCTTCCCTGCGGCCAGCACAGCGTATCGTGGATATCCAGCGTCTGCACGAGGCCCGTCGGCCCCTGCGCCGGCGTCCACGAGATGGTCGGGCCAGTCGCCGCCACGCCATTCGTCGCCGTCACGGCGGGCGCCGCGCTGATGGCCGGAGTCACGCTCACGGCGCCGCCCGTGTTCACGTTCAGCCACTTGGTCCAGTCCGTCCCGTTGCCGTAGGCGCTGGCCACGATGGTCACCGTCGCCGTATTCGCCGGCTGCAAAACGCCCGAGTAGGCGCCCGAGAGGTCGGCATTCCAGTTCGCGGGCGTCCCCATGGCATTGCCGTAGGCTGACCAGCTCCCGAACGGGATGGCGTTCGCCGGAGGATTCCCCGGCAGCATGGCGATCGATGCAACAGGAGTCGAGTTCGGCTGCCCATTGAACGCCGGCGCCTGCGTCACGGCCTGCGGCGCGGAGAAGCTGCTCACCGTCGCCAGCGTCGTCTGCGTGGGCGGCGCCGCGAAGGTCGCCAGCATCAGGGTGGTTGGCGTTGGCTGCGCCTGCCCGGCGCCGCCATTGCCATAGATATTCGCCTGCACCGTGGCGGTGACATTGCCCACCGTCAACACATTCACCAGCGAGCTCTTCTCGGCATAGTACGTACCCGCGCCTGTGGTCATGGTCGTATTCGGCAGCACGGTCTGCTTGAGCTCGTGCAGCTTCAGCGTTCCCGTCAACTGCTGGCCGGCCGTATAAGCGTTGCCAAGGCTGAAGTCGAAGTCGTAGTAGACGTTGCCGTTCGCATCCGTCACGAATACCGGCTGCGCGCCCTGGCCGCCCTGCGGCGGAACCTGACCGCCTTGGCCCCCGGCGGCCTGTTGCTGCTCCGGATAGCCCTGCGCCTGATAGGTCTTGCCGTTCACCGTGAACAAGGCAAACAGATGATAATTCACGCTGTTCGGGTTTGGACTGCCAGCCGGCGTCAACGCCGGATTGCCCTTCACCGGCATGCGCAGCATGATGCCATTCTGCGCCGGCCTGGCCGGCAGCGGATCAATCGGCACGCTCACGTTGGCCGCGTTGACCTGCATGGCCGTGACCCATGAGTAGCCATCCTTGAACACGGACACGTCATGCTTGCCCGGCGCAATCCCCGTGAAAGCCGCCACGCCATTGGCGTTCGTCGTCTGCTGGACTGCATTGTTGTCCAGCACCACAATCGCGCCAGACACTTTCAGATTGGTCTTCGAGTCCACCACGGTCACGGTCAGCGAACCATTGTTGGTCTGAACGGCCGGGGGCTGCGTCTGGTTGCCCTGGCCCGCGTTGCCAGCACCGCCATTGCCAGCACCGCCATTGCCAGCACCGCCATTGCCAGCACCGCCATTGCCAGCACCGCCATTGCCAGCACCGCCATTGCCAGCACCGCCATTGCCAGCACCGCCGTTGCCAGCACCGCCGTTGCCAGCACCGCCGTTGCCAGCACCGCCGTTGCCAGCACCGCCGTTGCCAGCACCGCCGTTGCCAGCGCCCGCGTTGCCAGCGCCCGCGTTGCCAGCGCCCGCGTTGCCAGCGCCCGCGTTGCCAGCGCCCGCGTTGCCAGCGCCCGCGTTGCCAGCGCCCGCGTTGCCAGCGCCCGCGTTGCCAGCGCCGCCGTTGCCGTTAGCAAAACCAACCGGAATGGCAAAAACGGCGGGCTTCTTCACCTTGGCCGGCAGGGAGAGCTGACCGTTTTTCAGCCGGTTCGCGATGTTCTTCAGAACGGCGAAGGTCTGGCCCGTGGCCAGCCCTTGCGGCGCCTGAATCGCGCCGTTCGCCCCCGCCATCTTGCCGCCATATGTTGACGCCAGCGTCACGGGGTCGCTGTTGGCATTCCTGGCCATCACGGCCCAAGCCGCCAGCACCGATGCGTATTTGGTCGCGCCGCTGTTCGCCGCGCCCGCGGATTTCGACAAGTCCGTCGGAACGGTGCGCAAGATATCCGTGTTCGGCAGGCCGAAAGCCTGGGCCACCTGCTTGTGCGCGTTGGCCACATCCGCCGCGGTCAACGACTTGTTTGCCTGGAAGCGCTTGAGCAATGCCTGCGCCGCGATTTCCGTCAACGGAGAAATGACCACCGTGCCGCCCGGCTTGTCCGCCACCGCGTGAAGAAACTTGTTTTGGGGGAAAGGCTTGGTTTGCCCCGCGGCCTCATCGAAATAGGTTGCTCCGGCTCGGTATGAAAGCTCATACAAAACCGGCCCGGCATAGCCCGTGATATTGATGTTGAAGCTGCCGTCGGCCTTGGTGACGCCCGTTGCAATGGGCGCGCCATTGATGTTCGACAACTTGAAGGCCTGAACCCTGGCGCCGATCACCACGCCCAGGTTGGCCGCGCCGGAAACGGCCGCACCGCCGCCTCCACCGCCAGCCGCGGCGCTGCCGCCGCCTCCACCGCCGCCGCAGGCCGCCAGCGCCAGCGCGCAGGCCGCCAAGGCGGAAATCATCTTCGTTCGCATCATTCCCGATCCTCCTTTCATGCTGATTGCCTCTGGCGAATACACCCTCCGCCATCAGGGGCGTAAAATATCCATACAAGGGGGGGGGGCAAGGGCGAATTTTCCACCCACCATTCCGGGCCTCGGGCAAGCCGCCGCGCAACACGACTCTGGCCACTCCATCCCCGCGCCGCTTGCCTTTGCCTTCATGCAGACTAGTCTGACCAGTCTCTGGAGGTCGATATGGAACAATGGCAGCTGCAGGAAGCCAAGGCCAAATTGAGCGAGGTCATTCAACGCGCCCGCAAGGAAGGGCCGCAGCAGGTCACCGTCCGCGGCAAACCCGCGGCCATCATCGTGTCGGCCGAGGAATATGATGCCATGAGACGACGGCGACCCCGCTTCGTGGAGCTCGTTCGCTCCTCCCCGCTGGCCGACATGGAGCTGGACATCGAACGCGACCGGTCGCCCGCCAGGGATGCGGGCCTGTGAGCTATCTGCTCGACACCAACGTCATCTCTGAATTGGCCCGGCCAGCTCCCTCCCCTGTTGTTGTCTCATGGTTTGAGAATGTACCTAACGAAAGTGAACCGCCCCGTGTTTGTCGGAGGCCAAAAGACTTGAGAGGTTTGGCCGATGAACAGACAAGCGAGATATTCCCCGGAAGTGCGAGAGCGAGCGGTTCGCCTGGTTCTGACGAGCGAGCCGGAGCATCCGTCCCAGTGGTCAGCGATTGTTTCGGTGGCATCGAAGATAGGCTGTTCGCCGGAGACGTTGAGAAAGTGGGTTCGAGCGGAGATTGATTCGGGCGTCAGGGCTGGCGTGAGTTCGGAAGATCGCCAGCGTCTGAAGGAGCTGGAACGGGAAAACCGCGAACTCAGGCGCGCAAACGAGATTTTGCGCAAGGCGGCGGCTTTTTTCGCCCAGGCGGAGCAGGGCGGCAAACGGAGGTGATGATGGATTTCATTGACCGCCATCGAGGTGAGTACGGTGTCGAGCCGATCTGTGCCATGTTGCCGATCGCGCCGCCCACATACTAAGAAGTGCATTTTAGTATAGACGCGGGAATTGTCTTTTGGTAAGATTTCAGGATGAAGAAGGGAACGGATCTGAGGCGATTGAGCCACAAGGAACTGACGGAATTTCGGCGGCAGGCGGTGAGCCGGGTGCATGCGGGGACGCCGGTTTAGGTGGTATGCGAAGGGATGGGCGTATCGCGGTCGGCGCTGTTTGGCTGGCTGGCGCTGTATCGAGCGGGCGGCTGGGATGCGTTGAAGGCGGGCAAGCGAGGCGGTCGCAAGCCGAAGCCGAACGCGAAGCAGGTGGAGTGGCTGTATGAGACGATCACGAAGCATGATCCTCGCCAGCTGAACTTTCCGTTTGCGCTGTGGACGCTGAAGCTGGTGGGCGAGCTGATCGAACGTCGGTTCGGGGTGAAGCTGAGCCGGTGGAGCATTGCGCGTTTGCTGAAGCAGCTTGGCCTGAGTCCGCACCGGCCGCTGTTTCGGGCTTGGCAGCAGGATGCGGAGCGCGTGAGGCGGTGGAAGGAGGAGGAATACCCGGCGCTGAAGCGCAAGGCGAAGGCGCATGGCGCGGTGATTGCGTTCCTGGACGAGTCGGCGGTGCGTTCGGATCACCATGCGGGAACGACGTGGGCGAAGACGGGCCAGACGCCGGTGGTGAGGACGACGGGAGCGCGTTTTTCGCTGAACATGGTGGGAGCGGTGACGGCGCGGGGGGATTTCCGGTTCATGACGTATGCGGGGACGATGAACGCGAAGGTGTTCATCCGCTTTCTCAAGCGTCTGGCGCACGACAGCGAGCGGCCGGTGTATCTGGTGCTGGACAATCACCCGGTGCACAAGAGCAAGGCGGTGCGGACATTCGTGGAGAGCCAGCAGGGCCGGCTGGAGCTGCATTTCCTGCCGCCATACTCCCCCGAGCTGAACCCGGTGGAGCAGATCTGGCGACATGCGAAGTCGCATCAGGTGGGCAAGCAGGTGATCACCGGCTCCGACAAACTGAAACGGCTGGTCATCTCCGCCTTGCGCAAGCTCCAGAAACTGCCGCGCATCATTCGAGGCTTCTTCCGGCATCCCGAGTGCGCATATGCCCTCTGAGCAACAACTCAATGATCAGACTATTGTGCACGTCTTAGTAAGACTTGCCGACCAGCGAGCCGAGAACGTACCCGGCCACGCCGCCCGCGATGGCGCCTGCCACGGCGCCGCCGGCCGCGCCCACGATGGAGCCCTTCTCCTGCCGTGTTTTCCCGGAACGGATGCGCAACTCGTGAGCGTGAAAACCAGCGTCATCACCAGCGCAATTCGGGATAGCCATTTGTTGCTTCTGATCACGTTCAACTTGGCCCTCCTGCAACAAAGCAATCCCCTGCACGAACGACGGCAAATTAGAGAGAGCGTCAAGAAAAACAAAGTTGCCCTGCCCGTGTCTCTTTTGGCGCGCATCTCCCCACACCACACCACGAGGCGCGAAAGGTTTTGACATCCGGCCGCGCGGGCCTATACTCCGCCGCCTCTTGAAAAACGGCCATGCGGACATGGCCCAGGGTCATGGAGTGACACAATGCGTACTTGGACCTACCGTCCCGGAAGCATCAAGCGTGAGTGGTATGTGGTTGACGCCAGGGACGTGGTGCTCGGCCGCCTGGCCGCCCGCGTGGCCGCCGTGCTGCGCGGCAAGCATCGCCCGCAGTTCACGCCGCACGCCGATTGCGGCGACCACGTCATCGTCATCAACGCGGACAAGGTGCGCGTCACCGGCCGCAAGGAAACCCAGAAGGTGTATTATCGTCACAGCGGCTATCCCGGCGGACTGAAGAGCATCACGATGGAAAAGCAGCGCCAGAAGCATCCCGAGCGCATCGTCGAAGCCGCCGTGCGCGGCATGTTGCCCAAGAACGCGCTGGGCCGGCAGATGTTCCGCAAGCTGAAGGTCTATGCGGGCGCCGATCATCCGCATGCGGCGCAGCAGCCCAAGCCGCTGAATCTGGATTGAAGCGAGGTAGCACAACAATGGCAGAAACCATGTATCGCGGCACGGGCCGCCGCAAAACCAGCGTCGCGCGGGTGATGATCCAGCCGGGCAGCGGCAAGATCATCGTCAACGGCCGCGACGTGGCCGACTACTTCCCGGTGGAAATCGTTCGCCAGCATGCGCTGGCGCCGCTGACGCTGACCCAGCTTTCCGGCCGCCTGGACGTGCGCGTGAACGTGCGCGGCGGCGGCGTGACCGGCCAGGCAGGCGCGATTCGCCACGGGCTGGCGCGCGCGCTGGTGGAGTATGACGAGGGGCTGCGGCCGCAGATCAAGAAGGCCGGCATGCTCACGCGCGACGCGCGCAAGGTGGAGCGCAAGAAGTACGGCCTGCACAAGGCTCGTCGCGCGCCGCAGTTCTCCAAGCGCTGACGTTTTTTCATTCTTTCCTCCTTGCAACTCCGGGGAAGGCCTTGCGCCTTCCCCTTTTTCTTTGATGTGTGCCTTCTTGCGTCCCCCCGCATCGCTCCCGCCGTTGATGCCGTCGGCGCAATGCGTACCATGACCGCATGACTGACATCTCCGTCGCCGTCCTGGGCGCCACCGGCTACACTGGCGCCGAGCTCATCCGACTGATCGGGGAGCACCCCCATTTTCGCATCCGGCGCCTGGCCGCGCACTCCCAGGCCGGCAAGCGCGCCGGTCAGGCGTTGCCGGGGCTGGGCGGCGATCTGGCGGACATGGAGCTGATGCCAGCGGACGCCCCCTGGCCGGATGACGTGCAACTGGTGTTCACGGCCCTGCCCCACGGCGCCGCCGCCGGCAGCGTGCGCCGGGCGCTGGAGGCAGGCTGCCGCGTGGTGGATCTCTCCGCGGACTTCCGCCACCAAAGCGCCGAAAACTACAAGGCGGCCTATGGCGCCGACCATCCGCACCCCGAGCTCCTGCCGGAAGCGGTGTTCGGCCTGGCGGAACTGGCGCGGGAGCAGGTGGCGACGAGCCGCCTCACGGCCAATCCCGGCTGCTACCCCACCAGCGTGCTGCTGCCGCTCGTGCCGCTATTGCGAGCCGGCGTGCTGGATGCCGAACGCATCATCGTGGATTCCAAGTCCGGAACCTCCGGCGCCGGCCGCTCGGCCAAAACGGAGCTCCTCTACTGCGAAATCAACGAGGGAGTGCGCGCCTATGGCCTGCCGCGCCACCGCCATGCCTGGGAGATGGAGGAATGGGCGCGCGCCTTCTCGGGCGTGGAAGCGCGCATCCAGTTCGTGCCGCACATCCTGCCGATGACGCGCGGCATGCTCAGCACCCTGCACCTAAGCGGTCGCGATCCCGGCCGGTGGCGTGAGATTCTGCACGCGGCTTATGCGACCGAGCCGTTCGTACGCATGCTGGCCGAAGGCGAACTGCCGACCACCAAGGGGGTGGCGGGCAGCAATCGTTGCGACATCGGCGTTGCGGTCACCGGGCCGGATTCGGCCGTGGTGGTCAGCTGCATCGACAATCTCATCAAGGGCGCGGCAGGGCAGGCCGTCCAGAACGCCAACATCATGTTCGGCCTGCCGGAAACGGCGGGGCTCTCCGCCATCGCCCTCTGGCCCTGAAGCCGGACATGAATGCCGGGCGCGGCTGGCTGGCCCGCCGCTTCCAGGTCATCGTGCTGGACGAGTTCAGCGGTCGCACGGCGCGGCGGTTCCGCGTCTCGCCGCGGGCCGTGCTCGCGACGGCGCTGGCGCTGTTCCTGGCCGGCGGCGCGGGCGGCTGGCTGGCGCATCGCCCGAGCAGCGCTCAATCCAGCGCCAGCGATCATCAGGAGAAACAGGCGTTGCGGCTGGCGCGCGACCGGCTGGCCGAGTCGGAAGCCGAGCGGCGCATCCTGCAAGCCCAGGTCACGGCGCTGAAAGAGGAACTGAAACATTCGCGGGGCGAAGCGGAACAACTCGCGCAGCGCATCCGCGCCTACGAAAGCATCCTCGAGGCGCGCAAGACGACGGGCGTGCGCATCCTGCGCGCCAGCGCCCGCTGGATACTGCCCCCCGCCATCGCCTACGACATCGTGCTGGTCAAGGGAGGCAACTATCCGCGCCGGGTGGCGGGAAGCCTCCGACTGATCGCCCTGGATGACGACGGCCGGCAGATGGCCCTCCAGGCATCGAACGATGCGCCGGAGTTGCCTTACCGGATGGAAACCCATACCTTCCTGCGGGGAACCATCCCGTGGAAGGAAGACTGGCGGCCCACGCGCCTCAGGATCATCCGCCTGAGCGGAAAGGGAGAGGCGCGCGACACGCTGGACATCGTCATCAAGGAGAAAGGCTCATGATGAAACGGAAAAAGTCCCCCGCCCCATCCGCCGGCGCGCACATTGACACGCTCATCGGGGCTCATGCCCGTTTCAAGGGGGAACTGGAATTCGAAGGCGCGGTGCGCATTGATGGCGTCTTCGAGGGAGACATCCGCGCCAGCAACGACGGCACGCTGATCGTCAGCGAAACGGCGCGCATCGAAGGCGAGGTGGACGTGCCCAACCTGCTGCTGCACGGCGCCATCCAGGGCAACGTGCGGGCCAGCAAGACGCTGACCATCGGCCCCACGGGCCGGCTGAACGGCGACGTCGAATACGCCGCCTTCTCGCTGGCCGAGGGCGGCGCCGTCAATGGCCGCTGCATTCGCATCGACGAGAAGGCTCAAGCCCGCCAACACGCGGCGCAATCCACGCGTCCATCCGCCGCAACGCCGCCAAAGCAGACGCCGCAATCGGCCTGACGCGCGCGCCGCCGGCATGATTCGTTCCTGGCGGGACTGGACGCCAAGCGTGGCGGACTCGGCCTTCGTGGCGGATTCGGCCGAAGTCATCGGCCGGGTGAAAATCGGCGAGGATTCCAGCATCTGGTACCAGAGCGTGTTGCGCGGCGACGTCCACGATATCCGCATTGGCGCCCGCACCAACATCCAGGATCATTGCGTCATCCATGCCAGCGAGGGCGTCACGCCCTGCATCATCGGGGATGAGGTCACGGTCGGTCACCGCGTGATCCTCCATGGCTGCGAGGTGCGAGACCGCTGCCTGGTCGGCATGGGGGCCATCCTGATGGATGGCTGCGTGCTGGAGGAAGGCTGCCTGCTGGCGGCCGGAGCGCTGGTTCCCGAGGGCAAGGTGCTGCGCGGCGGTTTTCTCCATGCCGGCGTGCCCGCCCGCGAACGCCGCCCGCTCACGGACGAGGAACGCACGTTCCTCAAGAACTCGGCCCGGCATTACGTGGAGCTTGCGCGCGCCCACCGTGACGACCGTTCGGCCGGATGACCGCGCCCGCCCGCGCCGCCATCGATCTCGGCTCCAACACCTTCCGCCTGCTGATCGCCCGCCCCCGGGAAGCCGGCGCGCCCGGAGCCCCGTGGCGGCGCGTGGATTACGCCCACCGCATCGTCCGACTGGGCGAGGGACTGCACGAGCGCGGCGCGCTCGGCGAAGCGGGGATGAAACGCGCCATCAGCGCCTTGCGGGATTTCGCGGCCATCATCCGGACGCACGGCCTCGACCCCAAAGAAGCGCGCGCCGTCGCCACCGCCGCAATGCGCGAGGCGAAAAACGGCGAGGCGTTTGCCCGGCGCATCGAGCGTGAAACCGGCATCCGGGTGCGCATCATCCCGGGCGATGAAGAAGCCGCCTTGTCCCTGGCCGGCGCCGCGGCCGTGCTGAAGCCCGAAACCCGGGCGGACATGCTGCTGTTCGACATCGGCGGCGGCAGCACCGAGTTCATTCGCGCCAGGGATGGCCAGGCGCGGGATGCCGTCTCCCGGCCGCTGGGCGTGGTGCGACTGGTGGAGGCCTGCCTGCGAAGCGACCCGCCAAGCGAGGCGGATTATGCCGCCATGAAACAGGCCGCGGCCGCCCACCTCACGGCGGTGGAGCAGGCATGGCACGCAACCGATGGCGGAGCCCCACACGCGCCCGCGCACCTGGTGGGCACGGCCGGCACCGTCACCACGCTGGCTGCCACCGAAATGGAGCTTGTTCCCTACGATGCCGATGCCGTCAACAACCACGTCATGACCCGCCGCACCTTTCTTGACTTGCACGACCGGCTTTGCGCCATGACCCATGCCGAACGACAGGCGCTGCCGACCATCGAGGAAGGCCGCGCCGATCTCATCATCGCGGGGCTGGCCATCGTCGAGGCCGTCATGGATCGCTGGGGCTTCGATGCGATGACCGTCGTGGACGCGGGGCTGCTGGAAGGCGCGTGGCTGGCGGCCGGAGGCCTGGCCCAGGCCTATCGGAAGTAGCTGTCGGCCCGACGCTGGGTTTCGTCCATGGCGCGCTGCGCCCGCGCCAGCGCCTCGTCGGGATCCTCAGATTCGGAGATGTGAACCGGCTCGCCAATCACGAACACGCCGCGCGAGAATGGCCGGGGAATGTAGAAACGGTCCCATGAATTCACGCGCCAGAAGCGGCTGGTGGCATAGCAGATGGGCGTAAGCGGCCGGCCGGAGCGCCGCGCCAACTGGATGATTCCCGGCTTGACCCGCTCCCTGGGCCCCCTCGGGCCATCCGGCGTCAGCGCCAGCACCACGTCCTCGCACCGCGCCAGCCGGATCATTTGCAGCAGCGCCCTCGCGCCGCCCCGCGTCGCCGAGCCGCGCACCGTCCGCAACCCCAGCATGTGCGTGACATCGGCGATCATCTGGCCATCCCGGTGCTCGGAGACCATCACGTAGCCCGCCATCCGCCCGCCGCCCTCGCCCAACAGGCCATGCAGGAACGGATATGGCAACATCAACAATCGCGCATGCCAGAACATGTAAAGACGGGGGAGATCATCCCGGGGCGGACGCCCAACCCACTCCCAGCGAATGCTCGCGCTCAGGAAGGCATAGGCCCAGCGAATCAGGCGCGGAACCAGCCATGCCGCCAGCCGTCCGCGCATCTCAGGCCGGTTCCGCGCCTTCCGCCCGGTGCTCGAACTGCATGCGGTGCAGCTCGGCATAGAGCCCGCCCTCGCGCAGCAGGGCCTCGTGCGTGCCCATCTGCGCCACGCGCCCGCCATCGAGCACCACGATGCAGTCCGCGTGGCGGATGGTTGAAAGCCGGTGGGCGATCACGACCACCGTGCGCCCCCGCATCAGCCGGTCGATGGCCTGCTGCACCAGGCGTTCGGATTCCGTGTCCAGGCTGCTGGTGGCCTCGTCCAGAATGAGGATGGGCGCATCCTTCAGCAGCGCCCGCGCCAGCGAGATCCGCTGCCGCTGGCCGCCGGAGAGAATCACGCCCCGCTCGCCCACCAGCGTGTCGTAGCCTTGCGGCAACTGCATGATGAAATCGTGCGCGTTGGCGGCGCGCGCCACCTCGATGAGCCGTTCCTCGTCCACCTCGCCCATGCCGTAGGCGATATTGTTGCGCACGGTGTCGTTGAACAGGATGACCTCCTGCGTCACCAGCGCCATCTGCGCCCGCAGCGAAGCCTGCGTCACCTCGCGCACGTCCAGGCCGTCCACGCGCACGGCGCCGTCGGTCACGTCCATGAAGCGCGGGATCAGGTTCGCCAGCGAACTCTTGCCGGCGCCGCTGCGCCCCACCAGCGCCACCACCTGCCCGGCCCGCACCTCGAAACTGACGTCATCGAGCACGCGCCGGCTCGCCCCGGGGTATTGCAGCGCCACATGGTCGAAGACGATGGCCTCGTGGAAGGGCGGCAGCTCCACCGCATCGGGCGCGTCCATCACCTTCACCGGCTCGTCCAGCACGTCGAACACGCGCTCGGCCGCCGCCAGCCCCTGCTGGATTTCATTGTTCGCCCTGGACAGGCGCTTGACCGGCTCGTAGAGCATGATGAGCGCGGCCAGAAACGACACCAGCGTGCCAGGCGTCGTCGCGCCCGAAGCCACGCGCAGACCGCCATAGAGCAGCACGCCCGCGATGCCGAAGCCCGCCAGCAACTCCATGATGGGAAAGGACAGCGCCTGCACGCGGAAGGCCCGCATCTGGTGCCGGAAGAACTCGCCGGTCAACCGCCGAAAGCGGCCGCGCTCGTAGTCCTCCATGCCGAAGGCCTTGACCACGCGGATGCCGCCCACCGTCTCCTCCACCAGCGAACTGAGCGCGCCCATCGAAACCTGCCCGTCGGCGCTGGCCCGGCGCATCTTGCGGCCGAAGCGCGCAATGGGCCAGATGACCAGCGGGAACACCAGCACGGCAATGCCGGCCAGCATCGCGTCCTGCATCAGCACCACCGCCAGCAGGAACACGATGCTGACCGAATCGCGCATCAGGGCCGTCACCGCCGTACTCACCGCGCCCTGCACCAGCGTCACGTCGTAGCTGATGCGCGCCAGAAGCTCACCCGTCTTGCGATGGGCGAAGAATTCCAGCGACTGCCGCGCCAGGTGGTCGTAGATGCGGTTGCGCAGGTCGTAAATCACCTTCTGGCCCACCCAGCCCATCAGGTAGGCCTGCCCATAGTAGGCCGCGCCCTTGATGACATAGAGGACGATGACCAGCGCCGGCAGCAGATAAATCATGTGCTGGTTGCGGCCCGAGAGCGCCTCGTCCAGGGCCGGCCGCAAGGCCCAGGCCAGGGCCGCCGTGGTCGCGCCCAGCACCACCATGCAGATCATGG
>JALVTX010000309.1 GCA_027035825.1 Mariprofundaceae bacterium | reverse complement strand
AGCTTGACCCGGAGGCCGAGATCGGCCAGGAGTTCCGCGAGGAACTGCCGCCCATCGAGCTGGGACGCATTGCCGCCCAGACGGCCAAGCAGGTCATCAACCAGAAGATTCGCGAGGCCGAGCGCGCCCGCGTGGTGGAGGAATACGAGCCGCGCGTGGGCGAGCTCATCACCGGCATCGTCAAGCGGGTGGAGCGCGGCAACGTCTACGTGGACCTGGGTCGCGGCGAGGGCGTGATGTTCCGCGAGGATCTGCTGCCGCGCGAGTCCTACCGGCAGGGCGACCGCGTGCGCGCCTATCTGCGCGAGGTGCGCAACCAGCCCAAGGGGCCGCAGGTGATTCTTTCGCGCGCCGATGCCGGCATGGTGCTGCGGCTGTTCGAGCAGGAAGTGCCGGAGATCCAGGACGGGCTGGTGTCCATTCAGGCCATCGCCCGCGATCCGGGCTCGCGCACCAAGATCGCGGTGATTTCCAACGACCCGGCCGTGGACCCGGTGGGCGCCTGCGTGGGCATGCGCGGCGCGCGCGTGCAGGCGGTGGTGAACGAGCTGCACGGGGAGAAGATCGACATCATCGAGTGGACGCCGGACACCGTGACCTTCGTCATCAACGCCCTGGCGCCGGCGGAGATCGACCGCGTGCTGGTGGACGAGGAGAACAACACCATCGAGGTGGCGGTGCCGGAGGATCAGCTGGCCATTGCCATCGGCCGTCGCGGTCAGAACGTGCGCCTGGCCTCGGAGCTGACCGGCTGGAACATCGAGATC
Organism: Mariprofundaceae bacterium; assembly: GCA_027035825.1. GTDB lineage: Bacteria > Pseudomonadota > Zetaproteobacteria > Mariprofundales > Mariprofundaceae > JALVTX01. The sequence goes on along the minus strand of JALVTX010000309.1, from coordinate 2,711 downwards.
ATGACCTCCAGCGAGGAGCGCGAGAAGCGCGCGGCCGAGATCGCCGAGGCCAGCGCCATGTTCCAGGAGATGCTGGACATCGACGAGGACTTTGCGGCCCTCCTGTGCAACGAGGGCTTCATGTCGCTGGAGAGCTTGGCCTACTGCGCGCTGGAAGACCTGATGGCCATCGAGGGGCTGGACGAGGAGACTGCGCACGAGTTGCAGAATCGCGCCCGCGACGCCCTGCTCCAGCAGGAGCTCGGCAAGACCGAGCGCGTCGAGGTGGAGGAGAGCCTGCTGGCGCTGCCGAACATGACCGAGGAGCTGGCGGGGCAGTTCGCGGCTCGCGGCATCGGCACGGCCGAGGCACTGGCCGAGGCCGCCGTGGACGATCTGGAAGGCGTGGAGGCCGCCAGCCGCGAGGAGCTGGAAGCCCTGATCCTGGCGGCTCGGGAGGCCTGCGGCTGGTTTGACTGAGCGGCGCTGCATCGTCTGCCGCCAGTCGCACGCCAAGGGTGATTTGTTGCGCCTGGTGTGCGATGATGAGGGGTCGGTATGGCCCGACGTGCGGCAGAAGGCGCCGGGACGCGGCGCTTACGTGTGCTGGGGCGAATGCCTGGAGCGCTTGCGGGACAAGCACTTGCGGGCCGCCTGGAAGGGGCGGGCCAGGGCCCTGGAGCCGGCCAGGGCGCTTCGCCAGCGACTGGCGGTGGCGCTTTGGGAGATGTGCCGGCAATATGTGCGCCGCCGGCGCGGCGCGCTGGATGTCGGGCGCGACGCGGTGATGCGCCGGCTGTGGGAGGACGCCCCGGTGCTGGTGCTGCTGGCCGAGAATGCGGGGCAGGCGCTGCGGCGTCAGATTGAGGATGCCTGCGCCCGTCGCGCACAGGCGGGGCGGGAGGTGGCGCTGCATCGCGCCGGGCCGGCGGAACTGCTGGCGCGGCTCCTGGAGCGCGAGAAGGTTTCGGTGCTGGCCATGGATGCCGGGCCGGCGAGCAAAAAATGGCTGCGTGACTGGATGTGGTGCGCGCGGCTGATGGAGTAGTGAACGAGATGGCGAAGATACGCGCCCTGGATTTGGCCAAGGAACTGAACGTGGAGGTCGCCGAATTGCAGGCGGTCGCTCGGGACTGCGGCGTGGTGGTGAGCGGCCCCACCAGTATGCTGACGCCCGAGGAGCGGGAGAAGCTGGCCGAGGCCGTGAAGAAGGGCGGAAAGAAACCCGCCGCGAGCAAGCGGGGGGCGCGCACGCTGACGCTGAACAAGCCGATGGTCGCCGGGGCGCGAACGGCCGCGAGCGCATCGGCGGGACGCGGCCAGACGGTGAAGGTCGAGGTGCGGCGCAAGATTGCGCCCAAGCGGACGCTGACCGCGCCGAAGCCGGGCGCCGCGACCGCGACGCCGGCAACGACGGCAACGACGGCAACCAGGAAAACCGAGAGCCCCGCGGCGCGCGCGGCCAGGGCGGTGGAAACACGGCAGGCCGAGGCCGCGAAGGCGGCCAGGGAAGCCAAGGCCGCCAAGCCTCGCAAGACGGTGCTGCCGGGGCCGACTGCGGCGTCGTCCACCAAATCGGCGGCTGGCGCGGCGTCTTCCGGCCGCCAGGGCGCGGCAACGAGCGGTGCGCGCGCGACCCGTTCCGCCGGGCCGCGCACGACCATTCGGCGCGGGCCCACGCCGGCGCAGATCGCGGCGGCCAAGGCGCCGAAGTCCAACCTCAAGGATATCGAGGCAAGCATCAAGAAGGAGCGGGCGGAACGCGGCCGCACGGCTCGGCCCGGCGGGGCTGCCGCCGCGCCCGGCGCGCCGCGTCGCGCGCCTTCGGTGGCGGTGTCGCCGGACGTACCGGCGGGTGGCCGCCGCAAGCCGCAGCCGGGCGGCCCTCAGGGCGGGTTCAAGCGGCGTCGGTTGTCGCCGGCGGAGAAGGCGGCTCGCCGCGCTTATGCCGAGAAACGGAACCTGGTGCTGACGGAGGAAGAGGAAGAGCGCATGGCGCGCCTGGCGCGCGGCCATCGTCGCAAGACGACGGCCGTGACCAAGGACGATGCGGCCTTCGTCGTGCGCGAGGTGGAGATTCCTGACACCATCGTGGTTTCCGAACTGGCCAGTCGCATGGCGGTCAAGGGCGCGGACGTGGTCAAGAAGCTGTTCGAGATGGGCGTGACCACGACTGTCAACGAAAGCATTGACGCCGACACGGCGACGCTGATCGTCGAGGAGTTCGGCCACAAGCCCAAGCGCATCAACGAGGCGGCCGTCGAGGACGTGCTGGTGGACGAGGGCGAGGACGATCCCGACAAGCTCCAGCCGCGTCCGCCGGTGGTGGTCGTGATGGGCCATGTGGATCACGGCAAGACCTCGATCCTGGATGCGCTGCGCCGGGCCAACGTGGCCGAGGGCGAGGCTGGCGGCATCACCCAGCACATCGGCGCCTACATGGTGAAGCTGGAAAGCGGCGACCGCGTGGTGTTCATCGACACGCCGGGCCACGAGGCGTTCACGGGGCTGCGGGCGCGCGGCGCCAAGCTCACCGACGTGGCGGTGCTGGTGGTGGCCGCCGATGACGGCGTCAAGCCGCAGACGGTGGAGGCCATCAATCACGCCAAGGCGGCGGGCGTGCCCATCATCGTGGCCGTGAACAAGATCGACAAGGAAGGCGCCGATCCCGAGATGGTCAAGCGCCAGATGGCCGAGCATGAAATCGTGCCGGAGGACTGGGGCGGCGACAC
>JALVTX010000308.1 GCA_027035825.1 Mariprofundaceae bacterium | reverse complement strand
CTACAACCACATCCGACCGCACAAGGCCTTGAACCTCCTACCGCCCGCACAGTATCTTGCCAGCCTCAATCCCAGAATGGCGGCCTGAATCCACGCCTTTGTCTCATATGTAGTGGACTAGGACACGAACTTGACGTCGATGTAGCGGTATCCAGCATAGACGCCCAGCGTCGGCAATGGCGAAAACTCCAGCTGCGCCTCGGCGTCCAGGAAGCGGTTGCCCGAGTATCCCAGGAACCCCGCGCGCGCGGTCAGTCCCACGAAATCGGCCAGCGCCACCCGCGCCCGCGCGCCGACGGTGGGGATGGGAATGTTGGCGCTGTGGGTGCTGGAGAAGCCCGCCGTCACGTTGTTCATTGTCACGTCGGCGTTGATGAACTTGACCGCCACCTCCGGCCCGAACTGCAACCGCGACGGCAAATCGTCCATGTTCACCAAATACCAGGTCAGCGATCCGTCATAGACCTTGGCCTTGAAGCGCGCGTCCACGGTTTCGCCGGCGTTGTAGGTCTGGCCGTTGAACGTCACGGTGGTGTTCAGCACGCTGGCGCCGCTGAAATCCAGCGGGAAATAGTTCAGTCCGAGGCGGAAATCGCCCAGTTGGAGCGCGCCTTCCAGCGTGACGTCGTTGCTGCGTTTGAGATTGAGGTTGCCGGAGACGTCCACCGGCGTGCCGGCGATGCCGTTCGCGCTGGAGGCGAAGTGGCCGCTGGCATCCAGGCTCATGAAGCCGGCCTTGAGCATCACGGTCTCGTCGGCCCGGGCGGGGGTGGCGGCCAGCGCGGCCACGGCCAGCAGGGCCAAGTACAGGTTGATTCGAAAGCGTCGCATCATGTCTTCCTCCTTTCGCTGATGGTGAAGCCCAGCACAACAGAGGAATGATTGTCCAGCGGCGGTCGGCTTCCGTGCCCCACGTCACACTGTCATCCCGGGGCGCGGCCGGCATAATAGGCGCATGAATGCGGAACGGGCGACTGCCGGGCGCGCGACGGAACGCATGCTGCTGGGCGTGGACACCGGCGGCACCTTCACCGATTTCGTGCTGTTCGACGGGAAGCGGGTGCGGTTCCACAAGGAGCTGTCCACGCCGCACGACCCGTGCGAGGCCATCCTGGCGGGCATTGGCCGTCTGGGGCTGGATGCGGGGGCGCTGCACCTGGTGCATGGCTCCACCGTGGCCACCAACGCCATCCTGGAGCGCAAGGGCGTGCGGACGCTGTTCGTGACCAACCGGGGAATCGAGGATCTGCTGCGCATCGGCCGGCAGACGCGGGAGCGCCTCTACGACTTGACCCCGCCCGTGCCCGAGCCCTGGTTGACGCCGGAGGACTGCCTGGGCATCGGCGGCCGCGTGGATGCGGAGGGTCGGCTTATCGCGCCCGTGCCCGAGGATGACCTCGTGCGCCTGCGCGAGCGGGCGAAAGCCTACGAGGCGGTGGCCGTGTGCACGTTGTTCTCGTTTCTCAATCCCTGGCAGGAGCAGGCGGCGCGGGCGGCGCTGCCCGAGGGCGTGTTCGTTTCCGTCTCGCACGAGGTGCTGGCCGAATACCGCGAGTTCGAGCGCGCCGCCACCACCTTCCTGAACGCGTACACGGGGCCGCTGGTGGCGCGCTACCTGGAGCGGCTGGATCGGGCGCTGGGCGGCCAGCGCGGCAGGCTGTTCGTCATGCATTCGGCCGGCGGCGTGATGGAGGCGCGGGAGGCGGCCGGCAACGCGGCGAGGATGGTGCTGTCCGGCCCCGCCGGCGGGCTGGTGGCGGCGCGCGCGGTGGGGGAGCAACTGGGGGCGGAACGCCTGATGACGTTCGACATGGGCGGCACCAGCACGGACGTGGCCCTGTTGGACGGCGCGCCGCGCATCACCACCGAGGCGCGCGTGGCGGGCATGCCCGTGGCCGTGCCGATGCTGGATATCCACACCATCGGCGCCGGCGGCGGCTCCATCGCCTGGGTGGACGAGGCGGGGCTGCTTCAGGTGGGGCCGGAGTCGGCCGGGGCGAGCCCGGGGCCGGCCTGCTATGGCCTGGGCGGCGAACGACCGACGGTGACGGACGCCAATGTCGTGCTCGGGCGCATGCCGCGCGACATCCGCCTGGCCGGCGGCATGCCGGTGGATGCGCACCGCGCCGAGGCCGCGCTGGCAAGGCTGGGAGCGAGGCTGGGGCTGGATGCGCGCGAGACCGCGCTGGGCGTCGTGCGCGTGGCCGAGGAGAAGATGGCCGGCGCGCTGCGAGCCGTGTCCGTGCAGCGCGGTTACGATCCCCGCCGTTTCGCGTTGGTCTGTTTCGGCGGCGCGGGCGGGCTGCACGCCTGCGCGCTGGCCGAGCGGCTGGGCATGACGCGGGTGGTGCTGCCGGTGGCCAGCGGCGCGTTCTCGGCCCTGGGCATGCTGGCCGGCAAGCGGCAGGCGGACGTGTCGCAGACCCGCCGCATTGCGCTGGCCGATCCGGGCGCGATGGACGCGGCGCGCGGCGTGCTGGCCGGCTTGCGCGAGCAGGCGGAACGGCGCATGCCGGGGCTGGCGCTGGAAACCCGGGCGTTCGCGGACATGCGCTATGCGGGGCAGGGCTTCCACCTGACGATTCCCTGGGCGGACGATGCCGGGGCGCTGGCGGCGAGCTTCGCCGAGGCGCACGAGGCGGCTTACGGCCATGGCCTGGATGCGCCCGTGGAAATCATCACCCTGCGCCTCACCGCCGTGGCCGACACGCCGTGCGTGCGCCTGCCCGAGCTGCCTCGCGCAAGCGGCGCGCCCGAGCCCGCCGGGCATGCGATGACGGAGGCGGGCCGCGCGCCCTGCTATCGCCGCGAAATCTTGCGGCCGGGCCACGACCTGGCCGGGCCGGCGCTGGTGCTGGAGGACACGGCCACGCTGTGGCTGCCGACTGGCTGGCGGCTGGAGGTTTCGCCGCACGGGCACCTGTTGCTGAGCATGGAGGGGCTGAACATGGAGGAGCGCCAGTGAACGCCGTGGAGCTGAGTCTGCTGGCGCACCGGCTCAATGCCGTCTGCGACGAGATGGGCGCGCAGCTCCGGCGCTCCGCATTGTCGCCCAACATCAAGGATCGCGAGGATTTCTCGTGCGCCTTGTTCGATGCGGCGGGCGAACTGGTGGCGCAGGCGGCGCATATTCCGGTGCACTTGGGCTCGATGACCTGGGCCATGCGCGAGGTGGCGGCGATGCTGGACTGGCGGCCGGGAGACGTGGCCGTCTTCAACGATCCGTTTCTGGGCGGCACGCACCTGCCGGACATCACGGTGGTGGCGCCGGCGTTCGCCGATGGCCGGCTCTTGGGATTTTCCGCCGCGCGGGCGCATCACGCGGACGTGGGCGGCGTCTCGCCGGGCTCGATGGGCTTGCAGACGCGGCTGGAAGACGAGGGCGTGGTGCTGCCGCCGGCGCACTGGTTCCGCGCCGGGCGCGAGCAGACGGAAACCCTGCGGCCGCTGCTGGAGCGGGTCGGCGCGCCGGCCGAGCGGCTGGGAGACCTCGCGGCGCAGCGCGCGGCGGCGGCCACCGGCGTGGCGCGCCTGCTCGAACTGCAAGGGGAGACGGACATTCGCGCCGGCATGGCGGAACTGCTGGATGCGTCCGAAGCCTGGGGTCGGCGGGCGGTGGCGGACATTCCCGATGGCGTCTGGCGCTTCGAGGATGCGCTGGAGGACGACGGGCTCGGCCACGGCCCGCTGCCGGTCCGCGTGGCGATCGCCGTGCGGGGCGAGGAAGCGGAGGTGGATTTCGAGGGCAGCGCGCCGCAAAGCCCGGGGCCGGTGAATTGCCCGCTGTCCGTGACGGCGGCGGCGGTATTCTATGTGTTCCGGTGTCTGATGCCGGCCCACGCGCCGCAGACCTCCGGCATCTTCCGGCCCGTGCGCATCCGCGCGCCCGAGGGTTCGCTGGTGAATGCGCGGCCGGGCGCGGCCGTGGCGGCGGGCAATGTCGAAACCAGCCAGCGCATCGTGGACGCGGTGCTGGGCGCGCTGGCGCGGGCCATGCCGGAGCGCATCCCGGCGGCGGCGCAGGGCACGATGAATAACGTGCTGTTCAGCGGCGAGGCCGGGGGCGCGCGCTGGACCTACTACGAAACGCTGGGCGGCGGCATGGGCGCGCATGCCGGGGGGCCGGGCCTGTCCGCCGTGCAATGCCACATGACCAACACCCGCAACACCTCCATCGAGGTGCTGGAGATGCACTACCCGCTGCGGGTGCGGCGGTACGCGATCCGCGAGGGTTCGGGCGGATGCGGCGCGCGCGACGGCGGCGATGGCTTGGTGCGCGAATGGGAGGCGCTGGCCGATTGCCGCGTGTCGCTGCTGACCGAGCGCCGGGCCAGCCGGCCCTGGGGCCTGAATGGCGGCGAGGACGGCGCGGCCGGTCGCAATCGCCTGAAGGCGGGAGCCGAATGGCGGAAGCTGCCGGCCAAGGGGGAATGGGACATGCGCGCCGGTGATGTGCTGCGCGTGGAGACGCCAGGCGGCGGCGGCCACGGCGATGCGGGCGAAGCGGCATGAAGGTGCTGGGCATCGAGACCTCTTGCGACGAGACGGCGGTGGCCGTTCTTGATGGAAGTGGCGGCGACGGGAGCGAAAGCCGCCCGGCGGTGCTGGCCGAGCGCGTGGCCTCGCAGATCGAGACGCATGCCCGATATGGCGGCGTGGTGCCGGAAATCGCCTCGCGCGAGCACCTGCGGCTGCTGCCGCCGATGGCGGACGGGGTGATGGCCGAGGCGGGCCTGGGCTGGCGGGAGCTGGACGCGATTGCGGTGACGGCCGGGCCGGGCCTGATGGGGGCGCTCCTGGTGGGCACGGCATTTGCGCGCGCGGCCGGCGCCGTGAACGGCGTGCCGGTGTTGCCCGTGCATCATCTGGAGGGGCATATCCTGGCGCCGGGGCTGGAAGCGGAACTGCCCGCCTTTCCCTTCATCACCCTGCTGGTTTCCGGCGGCCACACCATGCTGATTCGCGTGGACGGGCTGGGGAAATACCGGTTGCTGGGGCGCACACTGGACGATGCCGCCGGCGAATGCTTCGACAAGTGCGCGCGCATCCTCGGCCTGCCCTATCCCGGCGGCCCGGCCATCGCGGCGCTGGCTGGTGATGGCAATGCGGCGCGGTTTTCGCTGCCGCGGCCGATGTTGAAGCGCGACAATCTCGATTTCAGTTTCTCCGGGCTGAAGACAGCGGTGCTGTATGCCGTGCGCGAGCTGGAGCGGGCCGGCGGAATGGACGAACAGGCGCGGGCGGACATGGCGGCCGCCATCGAGACGGCCATCGCCGAGGTGCTGGCCGGCAAGGCGGCGCGCGCCTGCAAGCGCGAGGGCGTGACGCGCCTGATCGTGGCCGGCGGCGTGGCGGCCAATGCGCGGTTGCGGGAGCAGCTGGCGGATGTGGCCGATGCGCAGGCGCTGGACGTGCGCTTGCCCTCGCCGCGCTATTGCACCGATAATGCCGCGATGATCGCCTACTGTGGATTGCTGCGCACGGCATCCGGCATTGCGCCTCCGGACGAATGGGATGCCGATCCGAGGTGGCCGCTTTAGCCCATTCTCCCGGAGTCAGAACCTAGAGCTTGTGGCCCCAGCCCGCGGGCAGGAGGGTCGCGGTCGGCTCGCTCTGCGCGTCCGCGGCGGGGTCCATGCCCGCGCGGTTGGCCCGCCACTGGATGATTTCGCGCGTGTCCACGCCAAAGACCCGATCACCCTGCGCATGGCCGGTGAAGGCCACGTAGTCATCGCCCTGGTTGTAGCCGGTGGCCGGGTCGGTTCCCCGCACGGGAAACACGACCACCTTGAAGCCCACGCCCGATGGCACCGTGGTGTTGGGGATGATGCCGGTGGGCGAGGGGCCGATGCCGGGCGGCACGCCCACATAGAGCTGGGGGGAGACCCAGTAGTTGGCCTCGGATGTCTTGATGAAGTGGATGTGGGCCAGGGCCTTGCTGTTGTAGGCCTGACGCTTGTAGCTCATGTATTGGGGAATGGCGATGGCGGCCAGAATCCCGATGATGGCGACCACCACCATCATTTCGATGAGCGTGAACCCGGCGCTACCTTCGTTGGCGAGGCGCCCGATGGCGCGGTTCTTTGGGTCGGAGCGACAGGCGGGGCGGCTGGTAAACCAGTTCATATTTTCCTCCCATGTCGGGAATCCGGGCCAGCCAGGTCGGCGCGAGTTCCGACAGCGCGGTTGGATAGCGCCCAGTATGGGCATGAAAACGCTCCAAGGCAAGCTGCACGCGCAATGCATCTTTATAGACGCGGATGTCGCGTTGCAGTCGCTCGCGTTCTCCGGCGTCGGATGTGGTGCGCAAACGCGCCTGAAGGAGCAACAGGCCGCCCCGGATGTCGCCGCCGCGCCCGCGCAGGATGGCGGCCAGATGGCCGAACCAGCCCGGCGCTTCCGGCATGCGCGCGGCCTCCTCGAAGGCGTCGGCGGCCTTCAGGGGCTGATGCAGGAAACGGAAGTCGTTGAATCCGATGAAGAACGGGATGACGATTTCGTCGGGCAGCGCCCGACGCCCGATGCGTAGCACGGCGTTGGCCTCGCGGGCGTAGCGCTCGCCCTGCCAGGTCAGCACTCCTTCCACCCGGTAGTAAACGTCGAGCAGGCGGGGGTGCAATCGCGCCATGACGCGGAACAGGGCCGCATAGGCGTCCAGATGGCGGGGCGGAATGCGCCAAGGGTCGGCTTCCGCGCCGTAATGCACGGCGGATTCCACGAACAGCATTTCGGCGAAGAGCTGGCGCAGAAAGCCCAGGCTCCCCGCCTCCAGCAGCGACGTCGGCGGCGGAAAGGAGGGCCCCCGCTCGATGGCGGCGCCGCCGCCGTGCCGGGCGAAGGCCAGCAGCCAGGCCGCGAGCAGCAGCGCGGCCGCCGCCGGGGCGCGCCATTGCCTCCGTTTCAGGCCCGCTCGGCCCGCTGAATCAGTAGATGTCCCGGCGTTCATAGAGCGCGATGGCCAGCGCGAGGGCGACGGCGGCATACAGCAGGGCCAGCGCGAGCGCCCAGGTCGGGTCGAGCCCCAGATCCGGCAGCGGCCGGGCGGAGACCACGGCGTCCTTGAAATCCAGCCGTCCCGGGTTCGGGAACGCGGCGCCCAGCCAGTGCACGATGCCTTGCAGCACGGGCGCGGGGTGTCCGCGCTCGGCCATGCGTTGCAGGGATTGCTCCACCACGGGAATGCCCGAGCCGGTCAGCAGCCAGGCCAGCATGGACAGCAGCACCGGAAAGGCGCCGCGCAGCAGCCCGGAGAACAGCATCAGCGCGGCCAGCATCATGGCCAGCGCCGCCTGCAGGCCCAGCCAGGCCAGCGCGAAGCGGGCCGTCGAGAAGTGCGGAAAATAGGCGGGGTCGATGGAATGCCGCATCCAGGCCAGCACGCCCAGCCCCACCAGGCCCAGCGCCGCCTCCAGGGTGAGCGCCAGCATCCACAGGCCCAGCGCCATGCCCAGCACGTATTCGCCGCGCGAAACGGGGTGCGCCAGAATGCTGTCGATCACCCGGTGGTTCTCATCCCAGGCGACGGCGCGCACGGCATAGAAGAGCGTGAACAGCAGGCCCGCCATCCACATGATGGAAAACACCCAGTCGCTCGCCGCGCGGCCCAGATCGTGCCCGAAGAAATCGGCGAACGAGAAGCCCGCCGCCTCCAGCGCCAGGGCGAAGACGAAGAGGCCCCACACGGCGTGCCTGCGGCGGCCGTTCAGCCAGGTGATGCGCGCCAGCGCCAGGATGCGGGTCACGGCCGGCCTCCCGTGTCGGCGTCGCGCACGAGCGCGATGAAGGCATCCTGCAAGTCCGGCGGCGCCTCTCCCTCGCGCGTGAAGCGGTGGCGCAGCTCCTCCACGCCGCCGGCGAAGAGGATGCGCCCCCTGTGCAGCACCACGAGCGAGTCGGTCAGGCGCTGCACGTCGTCCAGCAGGTGGGAGCAGAAGAGAATGCTCTTGCCGGCCTCGCGCAGCTCGCGGATGAGCGACACGATGTCCGCCCGGCCCAGCGGATCGAGACCGGACATCGGTTCGTCCAGAATCAGCAGTTCGGGGTCGTGAATCAGGGCGGCCGCGAAGCTGGCGCGCTGCTTCATGCCCTTGGAAAAGCCGCGCAACAGGCGGTTGCGCGCCTCCCACAGCTCCAGGCGCTTCAGCCAGGCCTCGGCGGCCCGCGCGATGCGTTGCTCGTCCATGCCGCGGCAGCGGCCCACGAAGCGAAGCATCTCGGCGCAGGTCAGGTTTTCCGGAAAGGTGGAGATTTCGGGCAGGTAGCCCACGCGCCGGCGCACGGCGGCCTCGGCCGGGTCGCGCCCCAGCACCCGCGCCTCGCCCGCGTCCGGCCGCATGTAGCCCATCAGGATGCGCAGCGTGGTGCTCTTGCCGGCGCCGTTCTGGCCCACGAGTCCCAGTGTGCCGCCCGGCGGCAGGACGAAGGATGCGTCCGTCAGGGCGCGATGAGCCGCGCGTTCGCCAATCTGGCGCGGGTAGGTCTTGCTTACGTTGTGAAACTCAATCAATGGACGCCTCGGAAAATCGCTCAAAAATCCATTCGCACACACAAAAAAGGGGGAAGCGCAAGGCTTCCCCCTCCGGCGCATGGAAGCAAGCGCGGAGCTTACTTGGCAATCCAGGGAGCGCCGGCGGCTTGCAGGTCGTCTGCGCCAGGGTTGAGGGCAGGCAGTGTGACGCCAGTGGCATTGAGCGTCTGGCCGACCACGTTGGCGGGCTTCTGGAAATACATGGCGGAGCCATCGGTGTCGAAGGCGTAGATGGTGTCGCCTTGGGTGTGCTTGGCGATGCCGCCGGCGGATGCATAGGTGGCATCGGCATCCACAAGCAAATTCACGTTATTGCTGAGCGTGAGCGGCGTTTCCTGCAAGTTCCCTGCCGCATTGTTCGGGGTGGCCAGGAAGCCATTGGCCGTCAGGATGACGGCACCGCCAGCGGCGCCGGCCGTGCCCGTGGCCGCGACTGTGGTGCCGTATGTCTGGAAGTCAGCATAAAGCGCCTCGCATCCCAAGCGCGCGGTGTGCAGGTCGGACTCCGCCGCCGAGTTGAAGGCCTTGATGCGATACTGCGCGAACTGCGGAATCGCGATGGCGGCCAGGATGCCGATGATGGCCACCACGATCATCAGCTCAATGAGCGTGAAGCCTCTTTCCTTTTGGTGTTTCAGGTTCATGGGATGTTGCATGGGATGATTCCTCCGTTGTCGTTTTGATTATGCGCCTCCCGGCGCGACAGAGGCAACGCAAGGGGCGTGCCAATGCCCCCGCGCGGCGTTGGCGGCGTTTGGGGGCGGCGGGTGACGCATTTTGTCACCTCCAATGTGCGAGAAATGTCAGTGTGCAATCAGTCTCAATCCGTCGGTGGTTCTGCGCGGTATTGCAGCGCCTCGGCCACATGGGCGGCGGCCACCGCGTTCGCGCCCTCGATGTCCGCGATGGTGCGCGCCACCTTCAGGATGCGGTGGTAGCTGCGGGCGGAGAGCGCGAATCGCCGCATGGCCGCATCCAGCAGCGCCGCGCCCTCGGCGTCCGGCCGCGCGAAGCGCTCGATTTCCGCCTGGCTCATGCGCGCGTTCACGCGTCCCGCGCCCAGCCGGGCTTCCTGGCGCTCCCGCGCCCGGCGCACGCGCCCGGCCACCGCGGCGGAGGGCTCGCCCGGCCGCATCCGCGTCAGTTCCTCGCGCTCCACCGGCGGCACGCTCACGTGCAGGTCGAAGCGGTCGAGCAGCGGGCCTGAGAGCCGCTGTCGGTAGCGGCGGATCTGCGTCGGCGAGCAGCGGCAGGGGCGCGCGGGATGGCCCAGGTAGCCGCAAGGGCACGGGTTCATCGCCGCCACCAGCTGGAAGGCGGCCGGGAATTCCAGCGTATCGGCGGCGCGCGCGATGACCACCCGGCCATCCTCCAGCGGCTGCCGCAGCACTTCCAGGGTTTGCCGTTTGAATTCCGTTAGCTCATCCAGGAAGAGGATTCCGTGATGGGCCCGGCTGGCCTCCCCGGGCCGGGGCGTGGAGCCGCCGCCAATCAAGGCGACATCCGAGCAACTGTGGTGGGGCGAGCGAAAGGGCGGCATGGCGTCGGTGAGCACGCGGCTGCCGTCGCCGGCCACGGAATAGATGCGCGCCACCTCCAGCCGCTGCTCCCACGTCAATGGCGGCAGGATGCCCGGCAGCCGCCGGGCCAGCATGCTCTTGCCCACGCCGGGCGGCCCGCTCATCAAGAGGTGGTGGCCGCCGGCGGCGGCGATTTCCAGCGCCCGCCGGGCCTGCAACTGGCCGCGAATGTCCGCCATGTCCGGCGCGGAGGATTTTGCCGGCCCCGCATCGGGCGGTTCGGCGCGGGGCAATTCCGTCTCGCCGGCCAGATGGCGCGCCACGTCCAGCAGCGTGCGCGCGGCGCGCACGTCTATGCCGCCGGCCAGCGCCGCCTCGGCGGCGTTCTCCTCGGGCGCGATGATGACTTCATGGCCCTGTTCCCGCGCGTGCAGGGCCAGCGGCAGCACCCCGGGCACCGGGTTGAGGCGGCCATCGAGTGCCAGCTCGCCAATGAGCAGGCACCCACGGGCGCGTTCCGACCGCAACTGGCCGCTGGCCATCAACAGGCCGATAGCCACGGGCAGGTCAAAATGCGCGCCATCCTTGCGCCGGTCGGCGGGCGCGAGGTTGACCGTGATGTGACGCAGCGGAAATTCGAAGCCGGAATTGAGCAGCGCGGATCGGACGCGATCCCGCGCCTCGCGCACCGAGGCGTCCGGCAGGCCCACCATGTTCCAGGCCGGGAGTCCGCGCGAGAGGTCCACCTCCACGTCCACGGCCTCGGCCGCGAGCCCCCGGAGGGCGGCGCCGGGCAGGCGCGCCAGCATCAGGGCTCTTCCGTTATTTTCCGGCTTGCTTGAGCCGGGCTTCCAGTTCGGCGATGCGCGATTCCAGCTCCTCGATGCGGGCGCGCGTCTTTTCCAGCATCGCCTCGGCCACCTCCATCCGCTCGCCGGTGACCACGTCCAGGTCTTGCAGCACGCCTGTCACCACCGCCTTGACCTGCGATTGCGCCTCGTCCTTGACGCCGCCCAGCATGCGCAGGCCGCCGGCGATCTTCTCCGCGATGTCGTCCAGGATTGCCTGATCCAGCGCCATGTTCATTCCTCCAGGTCAGTGATCGAACCGAGTCTAGCAGCCCGGCAAGCAGCTTACGACTTGCGCGGGGAGTGTCGGTGATGCTTGCCGCGCTTGACTGGCGTGGTCATTCGCGCCTTGATGTAGCCCCATTGCATGGAGGGCATGCGCAGGCGCAGCCAGCCTGCTCGCCGCGTTTTGGCCAGCTCCAGCCGCGCCCTGGCGCGGTACCAGCCGATGCGCTCGGATTTCAGCTCCGGTTTCCTGTGGATGTAGCGGTATCCCCGGAAATCGAAGCGACGGCGGCCATGCCTGCTCGTGGCCAGATCGCGCACCATCTTCATGATGGCCTTTTCCACCGCCTCCTCGCGCAAGGCGCCGCGACGCACCCGCACGGCCACCGTGGTCAGCCTGGGGGTCTGGCGCTTGAGCTTGATGAGCCCGTCCAGCCGCTCGTTGCCGAAGGCGATGCGGTAGCCATCCTTTTTGCGATCCGGCTCCAGGATGTCCACGTCCAGCTCCATCCGGCGCAGGCCTTGCTGCACCGCCGCCAGGGTTTTCGGCAGGCTGGCCGGCAACCCCTCCTCCTCGGCGCGGAACAGGCTCACCGCGCCCTCCACCACCACGCCGGGGATGGCCGCAAGCGGCGCCAGCGCCGTGCAGCCGCCGAGGCCGGCGAGCGCGCCCGAGAGCAGCGCGAAGGTCAGGAGGGGATGTTTCACTCGCCCCATCGCTTCTCGCTCCCGTCCGCCAGGCCCAGCTGCATCATCAGCCGGTCCACCATGAAATCCACGATATCGTCCAGCGATTCCGGCCGGTGGTAGAAGCCCGGCATCGCGGGCACGATGCGCGCGCCCAGCCGCGCCAGCTTCAGCATGTGTTCCAGGTGAATGGCCGACAGCGGCGTTTCCCTCGGCATCAGGATGAGCCGCCCGCCTTCCTTCAGCATCACGTCCGCCGCGCGCTCGATCAGGTTGTCCGAAGCGCCGGTGGCGATGCGGGCCAGCGTGCCCATCGAGCAGGGCGCGACCACCATGCGCCGGATGCCGGCCGATCCCGACGCCGCCGGCGAGAACCAGTCGTCCAGCGCATGGCAGACGATGCGACCCTCCTCCAGGCGCAGGTGCCGGGTCAGCGTCTCGGCCGCCGTGCCCGGCTCCTCGGGCAGGATGAGGCCGGCTTCCTCGCGCAGCACCAGCCGCGCGGCATCCGACACCAGCACGTGCAGCCTTGCGCCCAACCCGCCCAGCCGCTGCATCAGGCGCAGCCCGTAGGCCGCGCCCGAGGCCCCGGTCATGGCCACCACGATGCCGCGCTCTCTTGCCTCATCCATGCGCCTGACCCTCCCGTCTCGTCATTCCGCCGCCGTGCGCCCGCTCACACATTCTCTCACATGTTGAAGCGCTCGCCGAGATAGAGGCGGCGCGCGTCCGGATGCGCGACGATCTCGTCCGGCGTGCCCTGCACCAGGATTTCGCCC
The DNA here is from genome assembly GCA_027035825.1 of Mariprofundaceae bacterium. Taxonomy (GTDB): domain Bacteria; phylum Pseudomonadota; class Zetaproteobacteria; order Mariprofundales; family Mariprofundaceae; genus JALVTX01. Next base: position 2,767 of record JALVTX010000308.1, on the reverse strand, counting down.
GCGTTCATCAGGTAGGCGCGGTCGCAGATGGAGAGCGTGTCGCGCACGTTGTGGTCGGTAATCAGAATCCCGATGTCGCGCTCCCGAAGCTCGGCGATGATGGCCTGGATGTCCTCGACGGCGATGGGATCCACGCCGGCGAACGGTTCGTCCAGCAGCAGGAAACGCGGTTCGGTGACCAGCGCCCGGGCAATCTCGGTGCGCCGGCGCTGGCCGCCGGAGAGCGTGTAGGCCTTCTGGTGCTGCACGCCCTCGATGCCCAGTTCCAGGAGCAGGGCCTCCAGTTTTTCCTCCATCTCCGCCTCGGGCAGCTCCAGCGTCTCGAAGATGGCGAGCAGGTTCTCGCGCACGGTCAGGCGGCGGAAGATGCTGGCCTCCTGCGGCAGGTAGCCGATGCCGCGCCGTGCCCGGTAGTGCATCGGCAGGCGGGTGATGTCCTCGCCGTCCAGCGCGATGCTGCCGGCGTCGCAGGGCACCAGCCCGCACACCATGTAGAAGCTGGTCGTCTTGCCGGCGCCGTTGGGGCCGAGCAGCCCCACGCATTCGCCTGAATACACGTCCAGGCTCACGCCGCGCACCACGGTGTTGCCGCGATAGGTCTTGCGCATCTCCCGGGCCGAGAGGTGGTGGCCGTCGCTCACGGCAGCACGCTCCCGCCGGCCGCGCCGCGATCCTCGATGCGCAGCTTCACGCGGCCGTTTTCGCCCTTGCGCACCTCGGTCGTCTTGTCCTTCAGGTGGTGAATGATGGCCTCGCCCTCCAGGTGGCCGCCCGGCTGATCCATCGTGGCATGCCCGCGCAGGGTCAGCACCTGGGCGCGGTTGTCCAGCTCCGCCTGCTCGGCGCGTCCCTGCTTGTCGCCCTGCTTCATGCGCACGTGGCCGCTGGCCACGGCCCGGGTGATGCCCTTGTCCGCGTAGGCCACCTTCAGGCTGTCGCAGAAGAGTTCGAAGTCGTCGCGCGTCAGGTGCACATGGCCGGTGAACAGGGCTTCCTTCCTGGCATGCCAGACATCCAGGTGATCGGCCTGGATGGCCACCGGCCCGGCCCGCGAGACCGCAGGAACCAGCGCGCCGGGCAGCAACGCGGCCGCCGCGATGGCCCAGCGAAGGCGCGACCCCATCAGGCGTTTCATCACGGCAGATCTCCCAGGGCGGCGGCCGCGCCCTTGGGCGTCCGGTCATCCTCCACCCACACGCCATGCGCCACGCGCAGGCGCTGGCTGCCGCGCCACAGCGTCAGCCCGCGGCCGCGGGCGCGGGTGTGCGCCCCTTGCAGACGGAACGCGCCTGGTATCACCAGCACGTCCTTCGCGTGCTCATAACGCAGCTCCTCGCTCTTCAGCAGCCAGTCCCGGTAATGCACGCGCACGTGGCCGCGGAAGCGCACGCGCCGCGTCAAGGGCTCGAACCACGCCTCGCGGCCGGTCACCGGCACGCGCTCGCCCTGCTCGGTGAACAGTTCCAGCTCCGGCTCGATGAGATGCATCGCGCCCGAAAGCTGCTGCTCGGCGCGCGCCGCCCGCAGCCGCCACAGGGTGCGCCCGGCCTCGCGCTCCACGATCAGCGGCTTGTCCACGTGCGCGCCGGGTTTCCTGGCTTGTCCGGCCTTGGCCGGAATGTCCAGATGGTTGTCCTGGGCGCGCCACATCATCCACGCCGCCGCCGCCACGCTGCCGGCGGCCAGGCCCAGGCAGGCCCACTTGATCCATGTCCACGGCGCTTGCTTCATCGGGGCGGGACATCGCGGCAAGAATCAGGCGCTCCAGCCGCAGTCGGCTGGCGAGACGCCGTAGCGCTCGCCGATCACGCGCGCCCAGGCGTCGTTGGCCAGGATCAGTCCCTCGGCCGCCTGTCGCACCGCGCCCGCGCCGCCGGGGAGGTCGGAGGCCCAGTCGGCGTGCGTCAGCGCCGCCGGGTGCGCATCGGCCGGCGCGAGCCCCAGCCGGCAGGCGCGCATGGGCGGGATGTCCAGAACGTCGTCGCCCATGAAGGCGCAGGCATCGGCGTCCGCGCCGGTTGCCTCCAGCACCGCCTGCAATCCCTCCATCTTGTTCAGGCAGCCCTGCACCACCTGCTGGATGCCCAGATCCTCGGCGCGGCGCGCCACCACCCCGGAGCTGCGGCCGGTGATGATGGCCACCTCGATGCCGGCGCGTTGCAGAAGCTTGATGCCGTGGCCGTCGCGGACGTTGAACGCCTTGGTCTCGCGCCCGTCATCGTCCATGAAGATGTGGCCGGCGGTCAGCACGCCGTCCACGTCCAGCGCCAGCAGGCGCACGCCGCGCGCGCGTTCCAGCGGAAAGCCCGCGATGCCGCGCTTCACGCCACGCCCGCGTGCAGCAGGTCGTGCAGGTGGACGACGCCCTCGGGCCGCCCGGCCTCGTCCACGACGAACAGCTGCGTGATCTTGTGTTCCTCCATCAGGCGCACGGCCTCGCTGGCCAGGTGATCGGCGGCGATGGTGCGGGGGCCGGGGTGCATCAGCTCGCCGACTGGCCGGTCGAGCGCCATGCGTCCGGTCTCCATCAGCCGCCGCAGGTCGCCGTCGGTCAGGCAGCCGGCGAGCCGTTCGCCTTCGATGACGCCGACGATGCCCAGCCGGCCGGCGGTGATCGCCATGACGGCGTCCTTGAGGGGGGCGTCGGCAACCACCAGCGGCATGGCGTCGCCCGCGTGCATCACGTCGCCCACGCGCATCAGCCGCCGGCCGAGGCTGCCGGCCGGGTGGAAGCGGGCGAAATCCTCGGGGCTGAACCCGCGCTGCT
>JALVTX010000307.1 GCA_027035825.1 Mariprofundaceae bacterium | reverse complement strand
CGCAGGCGCGGCAGCATCAGCCGGGCGCGGGTGGATGCGCGCGCGGCGAAGCGGAAGCGGGTCGTCAGGCGGGAGAAATGCAGCGGCGCGTCCATGGGCAACGCCGCCTCGCCCGCCGCCAGGTGGATGCGATCATCCAGGGCCCGCCAGCGGCCGCGCTGGATTTCCACGTCGCCGTCGCCGCCCCAGGCCGCCGCCGTCCACGGCAGCGCGCCGCTCAGGCGCGCGTTCAGGTAGAGATAGCCGTCCAGTTTCGCGCCCAGCGCCTTGCTCAATCCTTGCACCTGCCCCAGCCGCACCGCGCCCAGGCGCACGAGCCCGTTGAAGCGGACGCCGTCGGGCGCGGGAATGAGGGTCAGCTTCGGGCTTTGCACGCTGCCGCCGGCCAGCGTTCCGCGCAGGCGGGAAAACTCCAGCCCCCCGTCATGCAGCCGGAAGCCGGCGCGCGCGAGCTCCCAGTCGTTGCCGGCCCAGGCTAGATGCGTCTCGCGCAGCGCCCCGCGCAGATCGGCGCGCTTCAGCCACCCGGGCAGGGATGCGCCCGCGCCCCAGCGCAGGCGGGCGCGGCGGATATCCGCGCGCCCGCGCGGGCCCTCGCCCGGCGCGGCCGGCAGCCGCACGTCCGCATCCAGTTCCATCGCATCGCCGCCCTCGGCGCTGCCTTGCCAGCGCAGCGGCCTGGCGCGCAGCCGGCCGGCGGCCAGTTCCACCTGTCCGCCGAAGCGTTGCGTCTTGCCGAACCCGTCCAGCGTCAACCGGCCCGATGCCCTGGCGAGCGAGGCCAGCGTATCCGCGAGGGTTTCAAGGCGCGCCGTCGGACGAACGCCTGTCAACGAGCCCCGCAGGCGGCCGTGCCAGCCTTGCAGGGCCGCGGGGAGGGCGACGCCGGCCTGCCGCAAGGCGTCCGGCTCCAGCACGATGTCCGCCGCGCTCGCCTCGACCAGGCGCTCGCCTTGCCAGCGCCACGCGCTGTCCGCCAGCCGGCTCGCGCCCAGTTCCAGGCGGCGCAGGCGCAGTTGCATGGCCCCCTTGCCGCGTTCCAGCCTGGCGTCCAGGCGCGCCGGCACGCCGGCGGGCTTGGTGAGCATTTCTTTCCAGGCCAGGCGCGCCCGGGTGGCGTCCAAGCGGCATGAGGCTTCCAAGCGGCCCGCGCGGTGGGCGATGGCGGCTTTGCCGTCCACGATACCCTCGCCCTCCAGCGTGTCCGTCCTGCCGAACTGCTTCAACAGCGCGTTGCCCCATGCCGCCCAGGCATCGCGCAGCCGCTCCAGCCGCGCCTCGATGCGCCAGGACTTGCCTGACCCGCCTGATCCGGCCCCGGGCGGGGAGACGGATGCGTTCAGCCGCAAGGCGCCGCGCGCGCCCTCGGGCGTCAGCCGCAGATCCTTCAGCGCCCAGGATGCCCGAGCCCCGGGCCGCCATTGCATCTCGCCAAGCGTCAGGCGCGCATCGGGCAGGGGCACGTCGTTCCAGGCCGCGGCGCGCAGCGCTCCCTTGCCGGCCAGCTGCCAGACGCCGCCATGCAGCGTTCCCTTCGCCGTCATGTCCATGCGCCCTCGCGCCCGGATGCGTCCGCCCGCCAGCGCCGCCAGCGGCCGGATATCCGCGTTCCGGGCGTCGAGGTCGAACCGGCAGTCCGGGCGGGAGCGGAGGCTGGCGTGAGGCGGGGACTGGCAGGAGCCATGGGTGGCGAAGGCCGCCTTGCCCAGATTCAGGTAGGCGTCCCGCCAGGCCAGGCGTCGGAGCGCATGGCCCATCACCTTGCCGCGCCAGCGCAGATCGGGGCGGCGGTTGCGTGCGCCTTGGGCGTCGCCCAGGCGCACGTCGCCGAAGAGGCTCCAGCGGGCATCGGCATCCATGTCGAAGGTGAGCGAGGCGTCCAGCAAATCGCGTTCCAGCAGCGCGGGCCAGCCGCGTCGCCAAGCCGCCGGCAGCGAGGCCGGGCGCGCGCCCTTGATCTTGAGGCTGCCGAAGAGGTCATGGCGGCCGTCCTGCCGCCGGCGGATGCGCCCTTGCAGCGTGAGGCTGCCGCTGTCGGTGAGCGCCCGCGCCTCCCAGGTGATCTCGCGCCGGTCGTGGACGCGGCGGATGGTTCCGTCCAGCGACCTCAGGATGGAGCGGTCGGCGGCGCGGATTTCGCCCTGGCGGATGGCAAGCCGCATCCAGCCCGCGGGCAGGAGGCCGGCCGGCGGCGCGGGCGGCAGTGCGCGGGGGGAGAGCGTCAGCGTCGGGTGCACGAGCTCCACGCCGCGAATGTCGGCGCGGCCACGCAGCAGGCCCCGGAACGAGAGCGAGAGCCGAAGCGCATCGGCATGCAGCCGCCACCCGCCGTCGCGGCCCTGGATGCGCACGTCGCGCAGGCGCAAGCCCGGCCCCTGCAACAGGCTGAACTCCGCCCGCCCGCCATGCGTGGCCCGGGCGGCCCAGGCCGGCAGGCTCGAGAGCGCCGAGGCGGCCAGGCGCGAGGCGTCCAGCCGGGCGGCGAGAATGGCTGCGAAAATGACGGCGGCGACCAGGGCCAGGGCCAGCGACAGGCCCAGCGCCTTGCGCCACCGGCGAAACATCAGGGCCGGTTCACCCTTGATTCAATGTTGTCGCGGCTGCCCGAAACGCGCCCGGCCAGGGCGCGGGGCGCGGCCCATGATTTTTCATGCGGGGAGCGGGCAACGGCAAGCGGATGAAAACGCTCCGTTTCGGGCGCCGCCCGGAGGGACCTGACCATGATCCCGTCTCGCGGCGTTAGCGCTTGCTCGCGTGCCGCCGGGCACGCCACGCGCGCGCTGCCTTGCGAGGCCGGCATCCTGGCCGAGGTCGCCATCATCCAATCAAGGGCGAACCGGCCCTACTCACTCAAGAGCGCTTTCAGACGCTGGTTGACGAGCGCCGGGTTGGCCTTGCCCCGGCTGGCCTTCATCACCTGGCCGACGAAGAAGCCGAACAGCTTGTCCTTGCCGGCCTTGTAGGCGGCGACCTGCTCGGGGTTGGCTTCCAGCACGTCGCGGATCATCGCGTCAATGGCGCCGGTGTCGGACACCTGCCTGAGCCCCTTTTCCTCGATGATGGCGTCGGCGTCCTTGCCGGAGTCGAGCATCGCGTCCAGCACGTCCTTGGCGATCTTGCCGGAGATGGTGTTATCGGCGATGCGGTCGAGCAGGCCGGCCAGCGCATGCGGCGACACCGGCGAGTCGGCGATGTCCAGCCCGCGCTCGTTGAGCCGGCCCAAGAGCTCGTTGGCCATCCAGTTGGCGCAGCGCTTCGGGTCGGCCGGGTGGGCGGCGGCCAGCGCCTCGTACCAGGCGGCCAGCTCGCGCGTCTGCGTCAGCACGTCGGCGTCGTAGGACGACAGGCCGTACTCGGCCTCGAAGCGCCGCCGCATCTCGGACGGCAGCTCCGGCATGCCGGCGCGGATGGCGTCCACCTCCTCCTGCGACAGCACGAGCGGCGGCAGGTCGGGCTCGGGGAAGTAGCGGTAGTCGTGCG
>JALVTX010000306.1 GCA_027035825.1 Mariprofundaceae bacterium | reverse complement strand
GCGCCTCTTCCTTGATGGCGTCCCGCGCCTGGCGCTTGGTGCCCACGAACAGCACGCGGCCGCCGGCGGCGGCCAGCTCGCTCATGAACTGGTAGGCCACGTTGGCCATCTTCAGCGTCTTCTGCAGATCGATGATGTGGATGCCGTTGCGCTGGCCAAACAGATAGGGAGCCATCTTGGGGTGCCAGCGGCGGGTCTGGTGCCCGAAATGCACGCCGGCCTCGAGCAGTTGCTTCATGGTGAATTGAGACATGTCGTTCCTCCGATTGTTGTTTCCTCCACCGCCGCGGCACCCGTCGGGCACAATCGAAATCGGCGGTGTGTGAAGTGGGCGCGGTTTCTACCCAAACCGGCCGCCACAATCAAGCGCGATTATTGCGGTGAAAGTCAGAAGACAGGGGATCCCACGGCCCAGCCAACCAAAGCATTGGTGGCCATCATGATGGGCGGGCCGATGAGCCGCTGCAGCACGCCCACGAGCAGCAAGCCGATGATGATGAGAAAACCCACGGGCTCCAGCCGCGCAAGCCAGCCCGAGGCGGGATGCGGCAGCAGCCCCACCGCCACCCGCCCGCCATCCAGCGGCGGCAACGGAACGAGGTTGAAGATGCACAGCACCATGTTGATGAGAATCGAGGCTTGGCACATGGCCGCCACGGGCTCGGCCAGCCATGCCATTGAACCCGGCAGCCGTGCCGCGCCATGGAGAATCAGCGCCGAGGCCAGCGCCAGGAGCACGTTCGTCGCCGGCCCCGCCAGCGCCACCCACACCATGTCCCGCTTGGGCCGACGCAAGCGGCTGAAGTCCACCGGCACCGGTTTCGCGTAGCCGAAGATGATGGGCGAATGCATTGCCAGAAGCAGCAGGGGGGCAATCACCGTACCGAACGGGTCGATGTGCTTGAGCGGATTCAGCGTCAGCCGGCCCATCATCCGCGCCGTCGGGTCGCCCAGGCGATTGGCCACCCAGCCATGCGCCACCTCGTGCAGCACCACGGCCAGGATGACCGGCAGCGCCCAGACGCTGATGCCGTGCAGAATGCCAGCCATGGCCGTCGTTTCGACCCCGTTCAGCCGCGACGCAGTTGCGAGAGGTCGCGCACCGCGCCCCGGTCGGCGCTGGTGGCCATCGCCGCGTAGGCCTGGAGCGACTGCGACACGACGCGGTCGCGGCTGGCGGGTCGCCAGGCCCGCTCGCCCTTCGCCGCCATCGCCGCCTGCCTGCGCGCCAGCTCCTCGTCGCCCACCGCCAGATGGATGCGACGATTCGGGATGTCGATCTCGATGGTGTCGCCTTCCTCGACCAGGGCGATAGCACCGCCCTCGGCCGCTTCCGGCGACACGTGACCGATGGACAGGCCCGAGGTGCCGCCGGAGAAGCGGCCATCGGTGAGCAGCGCGCATTTCGCGCCCAGCCCCTTGGACTTCAGGTACGAGGTGGGATAGAGCATCTCCTGCATGCCCGGGCCGCCCTTGGGCCCCTCGTAGCGGATCACGACCACGTCGCCGGGCTCGATGCGGTCGTTCAGGATGGCCGAAACCGCGTCCTCCTGGCTCTCGAACACCCGCGCCCGGCCGGCGAAGGCCCAGATGGACTCGTCCACGCCGGCGGTCTTCACGATGCAACCGCGCTCGGCAATGTTGCCGTAGAGCACGGCCAGGCCGCCCTCGGCCGAATAGGCGTGCGCGACGTCGCGGATGCATCCGCCCTCGCGGTCGAGATCCAGCTCCTTCCAGTATTCCTCCTGTGAAAAGGCGGTGAGCGACGGCACGCCACCGGGCGCGGCGCGGTAGAAGTCCTTGGCCTCACCATTGTCCGGATTGGTCACATCCCAGGCATCCACCGCCTCGCCCAGGCTCGGCGCATGCACGCAGCCGGCATCCGCGTGCAAGAGATTCGCGCGCTTGAGCTCGGCCAGGATGCCCATCACGCCACCGGCGCGATGCACGTCCTCCAGGTGGTAGGCCGAGGAAGGCGACACCTTGCAGATGTTCGGAATCCGGCGACTCAGCCGGTCGATGTCCGCCATCGTGAAGTCCACGCCGGCCTCCTGCGCCACCGCCAGCAGATGCAGCACGGTGTTCGTGCTGCCGCCCATCGCGATGTCCAGCGCCATCGCGTTCTCGAAAGCCTCGCGGCTGGCGATGGAGCGCGGCAACACCGAGGCGTCCTCCTGCTCGTACCAGCGCCTGGCCAACTCGACGATGAGACGGCCCGCGCGCTCGAACAGCCCGCGCCGCCGCGCATGGGTGGCGACCAGCGAACCGTTGCCGGGCAACGACAGCCCCAGCGCCTCGGTGAGGCAGTTCATGGAATTGGCCGTGAACATGCCGGAGCAGGAGCCGCAGGTCGGGCAGGCCGAACGCTCGATGGCGGCCACGTCCTCGTCGGACTCGTTCGGATCGGCCGCCATCACCATCGCGTCCACCAGGTCCAGGTGCAGGTGGCGATTGCCCAGCGTCACCTTGCCGGCCTCCATCGGCCCGCCGGAGACGAAGACGGCCGGGATGTTCAGCCGCATCGCGGCCATCAGCATGCCCGGCGTGATCTTGTCGCAGTTGGAGATGCACACCAGCGCATCGGCGCAGTGGGCGTTGCACATGTATTCCACCGAATCGGCGATCAGATCGCGGCTGGGCAGCGAATAGAGCATGCCGCCATGCCCCATCGCGATGCCGTCGTCGATGGCGATGGTGTGGAACTCCTTGGCCACGCCGCCGGCGGCCTCAATCTCGCGCGCCACCAGTTGCCCTAGGTCCTTCAAATGCACATGACCGGGCACGAACTGGGTGAACGAGTTGGCGATGGCAATGATCGGCTTGTCCCAGTCGCCCTCCCTGGTGCCCGTGGCGCGCCACAGGGCGCGGGCGCCGGCCATGTTGCGGCCGTGGGTGGTCGTGCGCGAACGGTATGCAGGCATGAATTCCTCCGTGAACGATGTGGCCGCATGCTACTCCATCGCCCGGCGGCATGCGACGTTGACATCGCCGGAGCGGCTTCCGAGAGTTGCCTTCATGGCTCAATCCAACGTCCGCGGGCATGCGCCCGCCGCCTCCATCGACATCAGCGACAATCTCCAGCAGCTCTACCGCGAGCCCGAAGCGGAGCTTCTGGAGCGCATTGCCCGCCTGCGCGACGAACTGGGCGAGCGCGTGTTGATCCTTGGCCACCACTACCAGCGCGAGGAGGTCATCGCCTTCGCCGACATCACCGGCGACTCGCTGAAGCTGGCGCAGCAGGCGGCGCAAACGAACGCGCCGAACATCATCTTCTGCGGCGTCCACTTCATGGCCGAGACGGCAGACATCCTGACCGGCGACGACCAGCACGTGATCCTGCCCGACCCGGCCGCCGGCTGCTCGATGGCGGACATGGCCGACGAAGAGCAGGTCGCCCGCTGCTGGCGCGAACTGGCCGAGGTCATCAACCCCGACGAATGCGTCACCCCGGTCACCTACATCAACTCCACGGCGGCGCTCAAGGCC
>JALVTX010000305.1 GCA_027035825.1 Mariprofundaceae bacterium | reverse complement strand
AGCAGTACACGCGCAACATGGTGACCGGGGCCTCGACGGCCAATGCGGCCATCATCCTGATCGACGCGCGCAAGGGGGTGTTGCCCCAGACGCGCCGGCACACCCACATCCTGAGCCTGTTGGGCACACCGCACCTGATTGTGGCCGTGAACAAGATGGACATGGTGGACTACGACCGGGACACCTTCGAGGCCATTCGCGCCGAGATCGAGGACTACTGCGCGCGGCAGGGAACGAAGGACGTCATCTGCGTGCCGATTTCGGCGCTGAAGGGGGACATGGTCACCGCCCGCGGCGAGCACATGCCTTGGTACCAGGGGCCGACGCTGCTGGAAGTGCTGGAGTCCATCGAGGTGAGCGACGCCATCGACCGTTTGCCGCTGCGCTACCCGGTGCAATACGTGAACCGGCCGCAGACGCCCGACTTGCCGGATTTCCGCGGCTATTGCGGGCGCATCGTGTCCGGCACGGTGCGGCCGGGCGACGAGGTGCTGGCGCTGGCCAGCGGCCGGGTGACGACGGTGCGCGAGATCATCACTTGGGAAGGGAACCTGGACGAGGCCTGGGCGCCGATGAGCGTGACCTTGACGCTGGCGGACGAACTGGACGTCTCGCGCGGCGACATGTTCGCACATCCGGATTTCGCGCCGCAACCGCGCAAGGAAGTCGAGGCCATGGTCTGCTGGATGGGCGAGGAGGCGCTGACCCCCCGGACCAAGTATCTGGTCAAGCACACGACCAACACCGTGCGCGCGATGGTCACCGACCTGGTGTTCCGCACGGACATTCACACGCTGGCGCACGAGGATGCGGACGAGCTGGCCGTGAACGAGATCGGCCGCGTGCGTTTCAAGCTGGCCAAGCCGATCTACGCCGACGCCTATGCGGACAACCGGGCTACCGGCAGCTTCATCATCATCGATCCGTTCACCAACATCACGGTCGGCGCGGGGATGATTGCGTAGCATTATCGCCCGTTTCTTGTCGCTTAAAGCTTGACGATGCCGTTGTTGTAGCCAAAATACCGACCGTCCGGTCGGTCAGTTGCCCGGGCCAAATCGAAGTTGGAGCCAGGCATGAGCAATGAGGCGCAGGTTTCGGAGATGCGACAGGGAGGCGGGGAAGCCCGCATCCTTGATGCGGCCGAGGAGCTGTTTTCACGCCACGGCTTTGATGCCGTCTCCATGCAGCGCATCGCGGCGCGTGCCGGCGTGTCCAAGGCCAATATCTTCCACCATTTCACGAACAAGCAGGAACTGTACCTGGCCGTTCTGGAGCGCGCCTGCGAGCGGATCGGCGAGGTGCTTCGGGAACTGGAGCAGCAAAACAATTGCGAGAACGTGCGTCCCTTGCGGGAATTCGCGGCGGCGCATCTGGGCCACATCTTCGCGCACGCCGACGTCTCCCGCCTGATCCTGCGCGAAGTGCTGGACGGAGCCCCCGAGCGCGGCCAGTTGATGGCCGTGCGCGTCTTCGGCGATCAGTTCTCGCGCCTGGTGGCGCTGGTGCGGCAAGGCCAGCGCGAGGGCGTGCTGCGCGCGGACATGGCGGCGGCCGACGCGGCGGCATGCATGGTGGGCCTGAACGTCTTCCTGTTCCAGGCATGGCCGGTGCTCCGCCACCTGCCCGAGGGGAGCTTTGATGAGCCCCGGCGCGTCGGGGAACGATGGCTGCGGCTGTTGCTTTTGGGCATTGTTGACCCCCGGCGAGGCGAGGAGGGCGCATGATGATGAAGGCGCGGTTGATGCGTTCCGTCCTCCTGCCGGCCCTGGCCGTGGCGGCGCTGGCTGCCTGCGGCAAGGACGACGAGCATCCGCATGGCGAGGCGCGCCCCGTGCCGGTCACGGTGCGCCAGGTGGGTGTTGCGGACGTGGAAGTGGTGGAGCGAACCGTGGGACGCATCCTGGATCCGCGCGCCGCGCGAATACCGGCCGAATTGGCCGCAAAGGTGCTCTGGGTGGGCGCGGACGTGGGCGATGTGGTGAGAAAGGAGCAGGTGCTGGCGCGCCTGGACGACCGCGAGGTCCGCGCCCGTGTGGCCGCGGCCAGGGCCGAGGCAGCGAGACTGGCGGCCCGGATTCCGGCACAGGAGCGCCTGGTGAAACGATACCGCAAGCTTGCGGACGAGAAATTCGTTTCGCCCACGATGCTGGATCAGGCCGAGGCGGAGCTGGCGGCGCTGAAGCAGGCGCGACGCGCGGCGCTGGCGGCGCTGGAGCGGGCTCGCCTGGCGCTGGCGCACACGGTCGTCAAGGCGCCGATGGATGGCGTGATTCAGCGACGATTCGTGGCGGCCGGGGATTTCGTCAAGGCCGGCGGGCCGCTGTTCCAGCTCGTCAGCGGGCATGGCGGCCATGACGCCCGGATCACCGTCAGCCTGCCATTCCCGGAGACCAGGTCGGGCGTCATTCGCGTGGGCCAACGGGTGCGGCTGCGCCTGCCTTCGGGCGGGCCCGTGGTGACGGCGCGGATTGATGAACTCAGCCCCATGGTGGGCGCGGCCAATGGCGCTTTCGAAGCGCGCGTGCGCATGGCCAACCCCGGCGGCTGGCGGCCGGGGGGCAGCGTGATCGTCGAGGTGGTGGTGGCCGTGCACCGGCATGCGGTCGTTGTGCCCGAGGCCGCCGTGGTGCAGCGGCCGGATGGCGAGGTGGCGTATGTCATCGCCGATGGCAGGGCGCATGCGCGGCGGGTGACGACGGGCGCGCATCTGGACGGAAGCATCGAGATCCTGCGCGGGTTGATGGCTGGCGACACGGTGGCCGTAGATGGCGCGGCCTTTCTCGATGACGGGGCGACGGTACGCGTTTCACAGCCTGGCGGGCCGCCTGCTGGCGCGCATGATCGCGGTGGAGCCTGAAAGCGCATGACACTGCCCGAGCTGTCCATTCGCCGACATGTGCTGGCCTGGATGCTCTCCGGCGTGCTGGTGCTGTTCGGCATCGTGGCCTGGATGCGCATCGGCGTGGATCGCTTCCCCCGCGTGGATTTCCCGATGGTGTCCGTCACCACGGTGCTGGCCGGCGCCCAGCCGGATGTGGTGGACGCTTCCATCACCTCCATCATCGAGGAGCAGGTCAACAGCGTGCCGGGCATCGAACACGTGATTTCGCAATCCTCGCCGGGCGTGTCGGTCGTCACCGTGCAGTTCCAGCTGAGCAAGGACATCGACGTGGCCTTCAACGAGGTGCAAGCCAAGGTGAACCAGGTCCTGCGCAAGCTGCCGGACGGCGTGGATCCGCCGGTGGTGGCCAAGGTTCAGGTGGGGGCGATGCCGGTGATGTGGCTGACGTTGACCGGCAATCGCACGCTCCAGCAATTGAACCAGTATGCGCGCAACATCATCAAGAAACGGTTGGAGAACATCGACGGCGTGGGCGAGGTGCGCATCGGCGGCGAGCGCGAGCGCACGATTCGCATCTGGCTGGATCTTGCGCGCATGCGCGCGCTGAACGTAACCGTGCCGGAAGTGATTGCCGCCTTCCAGCGCGAGCACGTGCAGTTCCCCGGCGG
>JALVTX010000304.1 GCA_027035825.1 Mariprofundaceae bacterium | reverse complement strand
GCCTCCTCCAGCGCGGCCAGGCCGCGATAGACGGTGGCGATGCCGATGCTTTCGCCGCGACGCGCCAGCTCCCGGCTGATTTCCTCGGCGTCCCAATGGCGGTTGGAGCTGTTGATGAGATCCAGGATCGCCTGCCGCTGCACGGTCAATCGTTTCATATTGGCGAATGATAACCATTATCATTCTCGAATCAAGCGCGAACCCGCACACAATGGCGGCCTACGCCTTCGGCGCATCCTCCTGTGCTCTCTCCCGTTCCTTCTCCAGCAACTCGTCACGAAGCACCCGCACCTCCGGCGGCGCCTGAATGCCGATCTTCACCTGCGAGCCCTTCACCCCCAGCACTTCCACCCGCATCTCGTGGCCGATGGCCATGGCCTCGCCCGTCTTGCGCGTGAGTATCAGCATGTGCGCCCTCCTTGTCCGTGCAGCTTCGCCGCCTCGATGGCGTGGCGACCGGCCCGAGTGTTTTGACCAGGAATTGCCAGCAAGATTCGGGCCATGACGCGCCGCCAGGGAGCGGTCGGTTGGTCTATCATCAGGACATGAAGCGGGGAATCCTGCCCGAGGGCGAGGCGCTGCGACGGGCAGTGCGCTGGCTGGCCCGACAGGAGGCGCGCACGCTGGAGACCATCGAGGCCGCCAGCCGCCAGTTCGATCTCTCGCCGGCCGAGGAGGAGTTCCTGATCCGTCACTTCCTGAAGAATGGAAACGGAACGCCGCCTCCGAACGACTAGCCGCCCAGCTCCTCGAAGGCCTGGCGATAACCGGGACGCCGCCCCAGCCACAGGCGGGTCAGCGCCAGGGCAATGCGTTGCAGCCGGAACAGCAGCGCCACCATCGCCAGCGACGAACCGATCTGGAACCACAGCACCCCGTAGAGTCCGCGATTGATGACCTCGGCGAAGGTGAAGAAATAGACGCACATCACCAGCCCCATCACCGTGCCCAGCACGGTGGCGATGCGGGACTGGACGTGCCCGATATGCTCGCGGGGATCCGGCGTCTTGCTCACTCCCCCGCCCCCTTCTCCAACCCGAAGGCGGCATGCAGCGCGCGCACGGCGCGATCCACCTCGTTCTCGCCCACGACGACGGTGATCTTGATTTCGCTGGTCGTGATCATCTGGATGTTGATGCCTTCCGCCGCCAGCGTGGCGAACATCTTCCGCGCCACGCCGGAGTGGGAGCGCATGCCCACGCCGATGATGGACACCTTGGCCACCGTGTCATCGCCCTTCACGTCGCGGGCCTTCATCTTGCGGCACACGCCCTCCAGGATGCGCATCGAAGCGCCGAAATCGCCGCGCGGCACGGTGAACGTGATGTCCGTCGTGCCCTCCTCGCTGACGTTCTGCACGATCACGTCCACGTTGATGTCGGCATCGGCGATGGGGCCGAACACCTCGCTGGCAATGCCGGGGTGGTCGGGGATGCCGCGGATGGTGATCTTGGCCTCGTCGCGGTTGTAGGCCACGCCGGTAATGCTTGCTCGTTCCATGGTTTCGTCCTCGCTGGTCACCAGTGTGCCGGGCACGTCCTCGAAGCTGGAGCGCAGGTGAATGGGCATGCCGTGCCGCATGGCCAGCTCCACGCTGCGGTTCTGGAGCACCTTGGCCCCCTGGGAGGCCAGCTCCAGCATCTCCTCGTAGCTGATGCGCTCGATCTTGCGCGCCTCGGGCACGATGCGCGGGTCGGTCGTGTAGATGCCGTCCACGTCGGTGTAGATGTCGCAGACATCGGCCTGCAAGGCCACCGCCAGCGCCACCGCCGAGGTGTCCGAGCCGCCGCGCCCCAGCGTGGTGATGTTGCCGGCCTCGTCCACGCCCTGAAAGCCGGTCAGCACCGGCACCTCGCCCGCCTTCAGCCGCGCCAGCAGGCGCTTGCTGTCAATGCGCTGGATGCGCGCGCGCGAATGCCGCGAATCGGTGAGGAACCCGGCCTGCGCCCCCGTCCACGAACAGGCGCGGATGCCGCGCCGGTTCAGCTCGATGGCCAGGAGCGCCGCGCTCACCTGCTCGCCGGTGGCCACCAGCGCGTCCAGCTCGCGCGCCGGCGGATCGTCCGACAGCTCGCGCGCCATGCCGATGAGGCGGTTGGTCTCGCCGCTCATGGCCGAAACCACCACCGCCGTTTCGTGGCCCTCGCGCACCGAGCGCTCCACCAGCGACGCGGTGGCGCGAATCCTGTCGAGGCTGCCCACGGAGGTGCCCCCGAATTTCTGCACGACACGCATGGTCAGGCCCTAGTCTTTCGCGCGAACCGTGGCGATGGACACCTTGCCCATGCCCAGCTGCCGCAGCACGTCCAGCGCGTGCACCACCCGCTTGTGGCGCGATTCGGCATCGGCGCGCAGCACCACGCGCATGTTCGGATCGCCCTTGGTGGCGTTGAGGATGCGCTTGCGCAGATCCGCGTCCGCCACCTGCTCGTCGCCCACGTAGTAATGGCCGGCGGCGTCAATGCTGATGACGACCTCCTTCACGTCGTTCAGCTGCTCCTGCGAATGGCTGGCCGGCAGCTCCAGCTTGAGGCTGCTGGCCACCTTGAAGCTGGTGGACACCATGAAGAAGATGAGCATCAGGAACACCACGTCCACCAGCGGCGTGATATCCACCGTCACATCGCGCCTGGCGCGCTTGCGAAGCTGCATCAGAGCGCCTGCCGCTCGCCCTTCAGCAGCTCGACGAAGCGCAGCGCGTGCTGCTCGATCTCGACCACGAAGCGATCCACGCGCGCCTCGAACAGGCGATAGGCCACCAGTGACGGAATGGCCACCGACAGGCCCGCCGCCGTCGTGTTCAGCGCCTTGGAGATGCCGCCGGCCAGCACGTCCGCCTTGCCCACGCCCTCCACCGAAATCACCTGGAACACCTCGATCATGCCGATGACCGTGCCCAGGAGGCCCAAAAGCGGCGCGATGGCGGCGATCAGCCCCAGCACGCCAATGAACCGCTCCAGATGCGCCACCTCCTGCCGGCCCGTCTCCTCCAGCACCTCCTTGAGCACCGGCCGCGACACGCCGCGGTTCTGCAACGCCACCCACAGGATGCGTCCCATCGTGGAGGCGCTGTCGCGGCAGATCGTGAGCGCCTCCTTCACATCACCGGCGCGCACGGCCTGTTCCACGGCTTGGATATCCTTCTCGGGAATCACCACCGAGCGGCGCAGGCTCCAGGCGCGCTCGAAGATGATGGTCAGCGCCAGAATGGAGCAGCCCAGCAAGATGAACATCACCGTGCCGCCCTGCATCAGAAACTCGTACACACGCACCTCCCTGTCCCGGCGCCATCCGCTGGCGCGGCGATGCGCTGGCGCATCCCGCATCCCGCATTCATGCAAATGTCGCGCGGCGCGCGGATTATAGGCGCGATGGCCGCCCCAAGTCACCATCTGTCCTAGTCCACTACATATGAGACAAAGGCGTGGATTCAGGCCGCCATTCTGGGATTGAGGCTGGCAAGATACTGTGCGGGCGGTAGGAGGTTCAAGGCCTTGTGCGGTCGGATGTGGTTGT
>JALVTX010000303.1 GCA_027035825.1 Mariprofundaceae bacterium | reverse complement strand
GTCCGAGAGCAGCATGGAGCGGCGCTCCGCGCCCATCGTGACCTTGTCCTTGGCCATCTCGAAATCGCTTTTCGACACCTTGTCCTTGCCCATGCGCGCCGCGTTCAGCGCCGCCTCGTTGACCAGATTGGCCAGATCGGCGCCGGAAAAGCCCGGCGTGCCGCGCGCCAGCACCTTCACGTCCACGTCCGGCGCCAGCGGCACCTTCTTCATGTGCACCTTCAGTATCTCCTCGCGGCCCTTCAGGTCGGGACGCGGCACCACCACCTGCCGGTCGAAGCGGCCCGGGCGCAAGAGCGCCGGATCGAGCACATCCGGCCGGTTCGTCGCGGCAATCAGGATCACGCCCTCGTTGGTCTCGAAGCCGTCCATCTCCACCAGCAACTGGTTCAGCGTCTGCTCGCGCTCGTCGTTGCCGCCGCCGATGCCGGCGCCGCGATGGCGACCCATGGCGTCGATCTCGTCAATGAAGACGATGCAGGGCGCGTTCTTCTTGGCCTGCTCGAACATGTCGCGCACGCGGCTGGCGCCCACGCCTACGAACATCTCGACGAAATCGGAGCCAGAAATGGTGAAGAACGGCACGTCCGCCTCGCCGGCGATGGCGCGGGCGAGCAGCGTCTTGCCCGTTCCCGGCGGGCCCACCAGCAGCACGCCCTTCGGAATCTTGCCGCCCAGGCGCGTGAACTTGGACGGATCGCGCAGGAAATCGATGATCTCCGTGACTTCCTGCTTGGCCTCGTCGCAGCCGGCCACGTCGTCGAACGTCACCTTGTTCTTGTTTTCGGTCAGCAGCTTGGCGCGGCTCTTGCCAAAGGACATCGCTCCGCCGCGGCCGCCCATGCCGCCGCCCTGCATCTGCCGCATGAAGAAAATCCACACGGCGATCAGCAAAAGCATCGGGAACCACGAGATCAGCACCGACAGGAAGAACGGCATCTCCTCCGGCTTGCTGACCTCGACCTCCACGTGATGCTCGATCAGGCGCTGCGTCAGGCCCGGATCATCCGGGATGGTCACCTGGTAGGTGCGCAGGTCGCCCTGGAGGTTGCGGTACTGGCCGGTCACCTCGTGGTCGCGGATGTGGGCGGTTTCCACCATGCCGCCATCCACCTTCTCGATGAAGGCGGAATAGGACATCCGTTCGCCGCCGCTCATCGGGGGATTGAACATGTTGAACAGGCTGATCATCACGATGCCGATCACCAGCCACAGCAGAAGATTCTTACCCATGCATCAGTCCTTTCAGCAGATTCGTTCGCCCGGGCTCCTCAACGGCCCTGAACCGCGGCCCGGCCCGACCACTGATGGGGCCCCGACCAACCCGGCGGCTCAGGCAAGCATAGCCGCCGCAAGATGAAGCGGGGATGAAAGCGCGCCCCGCCGCCCGCATCACGGCAGCCTTGCACCGGCGGGCCGAAGTTGCAAGCGCCCGCCCTGCTTCCCTTCCGCTCGTTCCAGGCGGCAACGCGTCAGGTCCACGCCGCCGCGCGCGCCCGCGGCCAGCCACGCCTCGACCTGCTCGATATGCCGTCGGCCCAGCCGGCTGCCCTCGCCCAGCAAGCATCGGGCCATGCGCTGGAGCACCCAGGCGCGCACCGGGGCCGCGGCATCACGCCACGCGGGCCAGGGAACATGCACGCCTTCCCGCCCGCATGTCACGGGAATGCTCGCGGCCCGCGCCTCCAGCTCCTCCGCCAGCCGCGCCGCCTGCGCGCCCAGCCGCACGAACAGCGCCTCGGGATGCGCGCCCCGGGCGCGCATGGCCGGGAACAGCCGGTGACGGATGCGGTTGCGCAAGAGGCGCGTATCGCGGTTGCTGGCATCCTCCAGCCAGGGCCCGCCCGCGCGCGCCAGCGCCGCCACGAGTTCCGCCTTGGGCACGCCCAACAGCGGCCGGACGATCCGCAGCCCCGCCAGTTCCCGCACCGGCCTCATGCCGGCGCAGCCTTCCACGCCCGCGCCCTGGAGCAGGCGCAGGCACACCGTTTCGGCCTGGTCGTCGCGATGATGGGCCAGGCAGACCGTGTCCACGCCCTCCTCGCGCGCCCAGCGGGCAAAGAGCCGCAGCCGCGCTTCCCTGGCCTCGGCCTCGCGGTTCGCGCCCGGAGCGGACGCAAGCCGGGCCGAACGGAACGCCAGGCCCCACGAACGCACCAGGCTTCCCAGCCACGCAGCCTCGGCAGCCGACTCGGCCCGCCACCCATGATCCACATGCCACGCCATCACCTCATGCCCCGCCGTGGCCAGCGCCAGAAGCAGCGCCATCGAATCGGCGCCGCCGGAAAGGCCCACGGCTACCCGCCGTGGCAAGGGCGGCGCGGCCTCCAGCCAGCGATGCGCCCCGTCGAGCTCCGGCCGCGCCAGCGCCCGGACGGGCGCCGCCGTCAGTGGTGCGACCACAGCGACAGGCCCTCGCGGGCGATCAGGTGCGCGGCCTCCGATGCGTGATCGAGCACCTCGTAAACGTCGATGTCCACTCCGCCCAGGCAGGGCTTGCCCACGCGCACGATGAGCAGCATCGGCGCATCGCCGCCCTGCTCGATGACGATGAGGTCCAGCGCGCCCTCCGGCAGGCGATAGCCGCGCAGCACCCGCGCCGCATCGGCGCGCTCGACGCGGTACTCCCGCACCTCGGCGCGACCGCGCACGGCCCCGATGAGCTCGGTCAGGGCCGGCAGGGTCACCGCGAACCCGTTGTTGTAGAGCAGCTGCACGCGCCCGCCCGCGCCGCTGTCCACGCCCTCGACCCGCACCCCGCCCAGCGGTTTCGCGCCCAGCTTGTGGTCGCGCAGCACGATCAACCGCCCCGCGCCACAATCGCGCGACACGCCGGACGAAGCCTGGGTCAGGCCCAGGCTGAAGGCGATGCGCCGCTTGCCCAGCTTCTCTTGCTTCATCTCGGCGAAATGCCAGTCGCCGGTCATGGCCATGCACATCGAGACCGCCGGCATGTGCTCCTCCGTGCCGGCATCGGCCATGTCCTGGAACCATTCCCACAGCCGCTGGCGCAGCGCCACGCCCGTTTCCAGCAGCGCCAGGGCCGCGCCGCGCAGCAGGCAGCCGGCGGCGCTGATATCGTCCACGAAGACGTCCTCGCGGCCGCCCAGGAGGCCTGCAACCTCCTCGGCGAAATGACGCTCCATGAAATCCTGCATGCCCGTCCCGTGCAGCGCCGCCATGCCGGCCAGCCAGTCCGACCACTCCACCCGCAGGCAGGCCTGCCGACCCGTCAGCCGCTTGCCGCCGTGCAGCGCCTTGGAAAAGTCCGGCTGCAGGAACACGATCTTCCCCTCGCGCCAGGCCGTTTCGAGCTGGCGGTCGGCATCGGCGCCGCGCGCCTGCCCCACCAGCGCCTTGCGGCGATCCAGCCAGCGGCGCTCCTCCTGCCGGCGCGCCACCTCCACCTTCAGGTCCTCGTCGAAGACGCGGAAGGCATTGAGCGTGATTTCATCGTGCTGCCAGGGCTTGGTCTTGCGATACTTGCGGCCGCCGCCAATGGCATCCAGCAGCCAGTCGGCGAACGGGTGCTCACGCAGCGCCTTCAGGGGCTCGGCGAGCTCCGCGCAAGCCTTCTCGGGGCGGGTGAGCATCGCGTCCAGCTTCTTGGGATCCAGAGCCCACTGCATCCAGCCGCCCTGCCCGGTGCGCCCGGCCAGGTCGCGGAGCGACAGCCGCGCCCAGCTCCGCATGAGCAGGTGGTCGCCCAGCCGTTCCTGGCCCAGAAGCGGCAGAATGCCGGCCTCGTTGCGCGCGCCCACGCGCTCGCGCAGCTTGCGCATGCGCGGAATGATGTCCGGCTCCAGCCCGTAGGCGGCGATGATGTGCCGCGCATCGCCCAGCAGCGCATCCTCCGGCTGGCGGTGGAAGAACACCATCGGCGTCACCGGAACGATCATCGCCTCGTAGGTGGCGATGCGCGTGACCTCCAGCGAGCCCTCCACGCTCTTCTTCAGGAAGTTCTGCAGGCTCCACAGATACATGCCGCCGACCACGCTGAGCATTACGTGGTCGGTTTCCTCCGGGTGCTCGTCGGACAGGCGGCCAATGGCGCCGCGCAGCAGCTTCAGGATGAGCACGTTCACCGCCTGCGCCCACGGCGCCACGTCGGCCTGATCCTGCTCCCAGGCCTGCTTCCAGAGGCCGTTCAGCGCCGCGCGCAGGCCAGCGCCGGCCTTGTCCTCGGCGCACCAATGGTGCAGCAGGTGGGAAGGCAGGTGCGGGTAATGCCGGCGCAGGTGCTGGATGAGCGCCCGTCCTTCGGCATCCGGCTGCGGCAGCTGGTGCGCCGAAACCCGCACGCCCTCGATCATGTAGCGCTCCATGTAGTCCTGCAGGCGGCGCACCGCGCCCAGGAGCGCGCCCTCCAGCTCCGAATGCAATGCGTAAGGCACGCATTCGGCGGCGTCCTCGCCGGCCACGCGCAGCGGCAGCCGACGCACGTCCACGCGGCAGCGATCGGCCGGCGCCTCGCCGCGATTCAGAATCGGCTTGTACCAGCTCCACCGGTATCGGAAATACCCGGCTGACAGCATCCAGTCTCCTCCCGTGTCCCGCCCGTGCCGGCCGCGGGCTTCTTGGTTTCGCCCGGCAACGGGGATAGCATGCGCTTTCCATGAACGCATCGCCAGCATCGAGCGGGCATCCGGCGCCCCTGTCGGGGGCCTTGTCAGGGGGTATAGCCGGACGGCCGCATCAGGGCAAGCGTTTGTTTTCCCGAAACTTTCGCCGAATCATCCCCGCGCTCGCCGTCCTTTGCGCCATGCTTGCGCCGTGGACGACGGCCGCGCGCGCCGCCGGCGTCGTCGTCACGCTGCCGCCGCTGGCCGGGCTGGTGCGCCTGCTGGACGACGGCGCGGACGTGCGCTGCCTGCTGCCGCCCGGCGCCGACGCCCACGACTTCCAGCTTGCGCCCAGCCAGGCGGACGCACTGGCGCGAGCCAGCCTCCTGGTTCGAACCAGCCGCGACGACGGCCACTGGCGCGGCCTGCGCGCGGTTCGCACGCTCGATCTCTGGCCCGAAACCGACCACGCCTGGCTGCTGCCATCCGAGGTGCACGAGGCGTTGCCCCGCCTGGCCCGCGAACTGGAGCGCCTGGCCCCCGAACGCCGCCCCCGCATCGAAACCCGCCTCGCGCGGGCGCTGAAGCAGGTGGACGACGTCGAAGCGGCATGGCGAACGGCGCTGGCGCCGCTCATTGGCCGCGGCGTGGTGATGGAGCACCCCGCCTGGCGACGGCTCGCCGAACGCTTCGGGCTGCCTGTGCTGGCCGTGCTGGAGCCCAGCCACCACGGCGGCGTGCGCCCGCGCAGGCTCGAGGAGGCGCTGACGCTGCTGCGCGAACGACCCGGCGTGATGCTCTGGGGCGATGCGCGCCACGCCAACCGGGCGCTGGCGTGGCTCTCTCGCCGCGCCGGGAACCGGCCGGTGCTG
Organism: Mariprofundaceae bacterium; assembly: GCA_027035825.1. Taxonomy (GTDB): domain Bacteria; phylum Pseudomonadota; class Zetaproteobacteria; order Mariprofundales; family Mariprofundaceae; genus JALVTX01. Next base: position 10,120 of record JALVTX010000303.1, on the reverse strand, counting down.
ATGCTGGATGCGCTGGGCGCGTGCGGCCAGTCCTGGACGGAACTGATGCAGGCCAACATCGCCCGCGTCACCTCGTTTTCGCGCCACATGCGGCACGTGGAGCGCCAGCCGCGGCAGAAACCGCTTGATGCAACCGGAGGCTCCCAATGAGCCCGCCGCCGCTTCGGGTGCGCGGGCTTTGCGTCGGCCCCAGGGAACACCGCGTGCTGGACGGCATTGATCTCACCGTGGAAGCGGGCCATTTCCTCGGCATCGTCGGGCCCAACGGGGCCGGCAAGAGCACGCTGCTGCACGCCATCGTGGGCCTGGTCGAGCCGGACGCCGGGCGCGTCGAGCTGTTCGGGGAACCGCTGACCCGATTCAACCGGCGTCGGCTGCTCAGGCGCGCCGGGTTCCTGAACCAGAAGCAGGAAACACCATCCACCTTGCCGCTTTCCGCCCGCGACGTGGTGATGATGGGGCTGCCGGAATGGAACGCGCCGCTGTGGCGGCGGGTGCGGGCGGGCGAAACCGTGACGCGGGCGCTGGAGATGACCGAGACGGCCAACCTGGCCGGGCGCGATTTCCGCACCCTGTCCGGCGGCCAGAAGCAGCGCGTGCGGCTGGCCCGGGCGCTGGCCTCCGACCCCGAGCTGCTGCTTCTGGACGAGCCCTCGGCGGCGCTGGACACGCACGCTCGTGACATGCTCTATGCGCTGCTGCGCCGGCTCTGCGACGAGCGTGGCGTGGCCGTGGTGATGGTGGAGCACGACATCGCCGCCATCAGCGGCCATGTGGACTCCGTCGCCTGCCTGAACGTGCGCATCCACCATCACGCGATGCACGGGGAGCGCATCCCCGAAAGCATCTGGCGCGCCATGTACGGCGAGCACATGCATGTCGTGGCGCACGACTCGCACTGCATCGGCTGCCACAACGGGGACGAGACGTGATCGCCTTTCTCGACAGCGAGGTGATGCGCGCGGCCCTGCCGCCGGCGCTGACCATCGCCACGGTCGCCTCCAGCATGTCGGTGATGATCCTGGCGCACCGACTGGCCTTCCTGGCCGTGGGGGTCTCGCACGCCACCCTGGCGGGGCTGGGCGTGGCGGTGCTCCTGTCGCTGCCGCTGCTGCCCACCGCCGCCGTCACGGCCGTGATCGTGGCCCTGCTGCTGGCGGCGCTGCCCGAACATCGCGGGCTCGATCACGACGCCGGCACCGGCGTGCTCTTTGCCGGCGCGATGGCGCTGGGCATCGTGCTGCTCTCCTCGGCCAGCCAGTACGAGGTGGACATGTTCGGCCTGCTGTTCGGCAACATCCTGATGGTGTCGAGCGAAGACACGGCCTGGCTGGCGGGCGCGGGGCTGGTGGTGCTGGCAGCGCTGGCGCTGGCCGCGCGACCGTGGTGGAGCATGGCGCTGGATGCGGTGACGGCCGCGGCCTCGGGTCTGCCGGTGTCGCTCTATCGCCTGCTGCTGTTCGCGGTGACGGGCCTGACCGTGGTCATCTGCGTGCGGCTGGCCGGCATCGTGCTGACCACAGGGCTGTTGGTGCTGCCGGCGGCGACGGCGTGGTTCTGGGGGCGGGGCCTGTTCCGGCTGTGGCTGCTCAGCCTCCTCACGGCCATCACGGGCACATTGATCGGCCTGTATCTGTCCTACCGCATGGACTGGCCCTCGGGCGCCACGGTGGTGCTCGCCCTGTGCGCGCTGTTCGCGCTCAGCTGGGGCAGCTCACGCCTTGTCGGCGGGCGGGCCCGCGCCTTCTGAGGCCGCCTCCGCCCGCTCGGGCGCGGGCTGACGCTCTGGCGGCTCCAGCGTTTCCAGGAAATGGGTGAGATTGGCGATCAGCAGGGAATAGACGGCAATGCCGAACACCATCGTCAGCACGGCCACGATGCGTCCGCCCTCGGTGACCGGCACGATGTCGCCGTAGCCCACCGTCGTCAACGTCACGAACGCCCACCACAGGCCGTCGCCAACCTCGGCGAAGGCGGGATTGCGCCCATGCTCAAGCATCCACGCCGCCGCGCCGAATATGAACACCAGCAAGAACACCACCGCCATCGCCACCGGGAAACTGTCGCGCGAGAGCAGAATCAGCCGCAGCAGTTGCCGCTTGTGCCGCCGCATCAGCATGCCCAGCCGCAGCAGCGGATGCAGGCGCGCCACCTTCAGGAACGACAGCAAGCGCAGCAACGGCGAGGCCAGCAGCACCACGAACACCAGATCAATCCAGTTGCGCCGCATGTAGGCCGCGGGCTCGTCATCCAGACGCCAGCGGCAGAGAAAGCAGGCCACGAACGCGGCCAGGGCCGAGAACTGCATCCACGACGGCACCTTCTCCCAGAAGGCGGACACGATGGCCCCCACCGTGAGCAGGAACAGGGCCGCGTCCAGCCCCCGCCGCAGCCAGAGCCTGCGGTGGGCCGCCTCGGCTGCCATGCTCATCGCCTCAGTGCTCGCCCGCCTTGTGCGTGAAATAGGTGGCCAGCGACACCAGCAGGATGCCGCCGCCCATGTAGAGAATGTTCAGCGGGTTGTCGAAGGTCACGTGCAGCACGTTCTTGAAGAAGGCCACGACCAGGATCATCAGCACCACCTTGGCGAGCCGATCCTTCAGGTCGTCCAGGCTGTCGATCATCAGGATGTTGTTGGCGTTATCGTCCTTGTGCGCGATGTCGATCTTGCTGATGAACAGCTCGTAGAGGCCAAGGCCGAAAATCAGCATCACGGTGCCGAGCAGGAAATCGTCCACGGCCGAGATCACCTGCCCCACGGCCTCGACATGAAAATGCTCGTGCGGCACCCCCATGAAGCGCATCTCGACGTATTGCCACACCAGGCCGATGACATTCTCGAATGCCAGCGCGAACAGCAGCAACATGCCCAGAATGGACGCAATCACCGCCAGAATCACCACGAAACGGCTGTTCCACAACAGCCATTCAAACGCCTTTTCCATCATTCGACCCCTCCTTGAGTCCGGTTCGCCCGCATGCAGCAGGGCGGTCGCCGGCCGTGTCCTGGCAGCCTGGCAGCTTGGTGAACAGGGATAAGCAAGTATCGCGCCATTTGGCCGCCGCGCGATGGGCGGGACGGCCACAAAGAGGCTACGACACCGCCGCCTTCAAGGCCTCCTCGTCCACCACCTTGCTGTCCACCTTGCAATAGGCCACGCCCTCGTCCGGGAAGATTTCCACCTCGGCCACGCCCTTCACCGCCAACAGCCGCTGGCGCAGCGCCTCCGCGGCCGCGTCATCCGCGGCTTCCACGTGAAGCATGCGCGTGGCCACCGGTTTCGGCGGCTTCATGCCCGCCGCCACCAGCAGCCACAAGAGCAGCAGCCCGCCGATGGCCGCGAATGCCTGCGCCTGGTTGTGCGCGGCCGGAACGTAGAGAAAGCCGCCCAGGGCGCCGCCTGCAAACGCGCCCAGGAACTCGCAGGTATTGTAGACGCCCACGGCCGTGCCCTTGGCCGACGCCGGCGCGATCTTGGAAATCAGCGACGGCAGCGTGGCCTCCAGCACGTTGAAGCCGACGAAGAAGATAAACAGCGCCGCCGCGATGCTCCACAGCGATGCACCAATCAGCGCCATCAACGCCTCCGCCACCACCAGCATGGCGATCGCGAGCAGGAACACCGGCTTCATCTTGCGCCGGGCCTCGGCGATGATGACCAGCGGCACCATCAGCACGAAGGAGGCGGCCATCACCGGCAGGTAGAGCTTCCACTGGGCGCCGGAGGCCATCATCGGATGCTCGCCGCTCATCAGCACCATCGGCAGCACCACGAACATCGCGGTCAACGCCGCATGCAGCACGAAGACGCCGAAATCCAGCCGCAGCAGCTCGCCATCGGAGATCACGCGCCCGAACATGCCCGCCGTGACCTCGGCATCGCGGTGATGCACCTGCCGCGCGGGAGAAGGCACCACCAGGTACAGGAACAGGATGCTCGCCAGCGACAGCGCGGCGGTCAGCCAGAAAATGCCCGGCACGCCCAGCGCATGGCCCAGCACCGGCCCGGCCACCATCGAAACCATGAACGACACGCCGATGGTCATGCCGATCATCGCCATCGCCTTGGTGCGGTGCTCCTCGCGCGTCAGATCGGCCGTCAGCGCGATGATGGCCGCGGCCACCGCGCCCGAGCCCTGCACCACACGCCCGATAAGCACGCCGGTGATGGAATCGGACATCGCCGCGATCACGCTGCCGATGGCGAACAGCAGCATGCCGGCCGCGATCACCGGCTTGCGGCCCACCTTGTCGCTCAGCATGCCGAACGGAATCTGCAACAGCGCCTGCGTCAGGCCGTAGGCGCCCAGCGCGATGCCCACCAGCGCCGGATGCTCGGCCGCGCCCTTCAGGCCGTGCGCGTAAGGCGCGAACACCGGCAGAATCAGGAACAGCCCCAGCATGCGCAAGCCGAAGATACCGGCCAAGCTCATCGCGGCCTTGCGCTCGACCGGCGTCATGGCCTCTCCCTGATTGTTGTCACGACGCTTGCGGCGACTCATGTCCATTCCTCCTTCGTGTCAGCGTTTCACATCAGGCCCGCTCAAGGCGGCTGGCGCGCATGGTGCGCTCCGCGCCGCAGCCATTCAAGGCAGAGTTCGTAGGGTTTTCCCGCCCGCCTAACCGTTCTCCCGGGGCCTTTCAGGCCTCAGGCGGGCCAGGGGCCCAGCCCAGGCCGCACGAGTTCCGGCTCGCCTCCGCACAAGTCCAGGACCGTCGTCGGCGTCATGCCGCCCCAACCGGCATCCAGCAGCACCGCGTCCAGCCCCTTCAGCCGGGGCGCGAACGCGTCCGGGTCCATGGCCGCCTCCTCCTCGTCGGGGAAGCGCAGCGTGGTGGCCAGCAGCGGCTCGTCCACCGCCTCCAGCAAGGCGCGGCACACGGCGTGATCCGGCATGCGGATGCCCACGTCGCGGCGCTTGCCGAACACGCGCCGGGGCAGGCGGGACGTGGCCGGCAAGATGAAGGTGTAGGGCCCGGGCAAACAACGGCGCAGCAGGCGATGGGCGACATTGTCCATGCGCGCGAAATGCGCCGCCTGCGACAGATCCCGGCAGATCAGCGACCACCAGTGGCGCTCGTCCAGCCGCCGCAACTGGCGGATGGCGGCCTGCGCGTCCGCGGCCGCCGGCAACGTGACCAGCACATAGGTGGCATCGGTGGGCAGCACGGCAGCGGCGCCGGCTACCAGCCGCTCCGCCGCCTTGGAAATCAGGCGCGCCTGCGGCCGATCGGGATGCAGGCGCAATCGTTCGAACATTGTTGTTCCGCCTGACTCAGAATCCGGGAATCAGGCCCTTGAGCGGCTTGGGGATCAGCTTCTCGGGCACGGGCGACGCCGGCTGGCCCGAAGCGCCAGACCCAGGCTGCTTCGTCCCGGACGGAGACGCCTTGCCGGCGGGCTTCGCGGCCTGGCCGCCCAGAAGCTGCTTCCACTTGCCGCCCTTGCCCTGCTCGATGAGCTGGCGCGCCGCGCCCGCGTTGCCGATGAGCGTCTTCATGTCCATCTCCACCTTCACCTTCGGGGCGTCCAGCGGCCCCACGATGCGCAGCGGCACGACCAGGCCCTTGCGCACGGTCTCGGTGTCGCCCTGGCCCACCAGCGTGCCCACCAGCCGGGGGCGCACGTGGTAGTCCATGGTCTTCGCCGGCAGGCTGATGGTTCCGTGACCGGTCAGCCGGAACAACGGCGAGGCCATGAACAGGTCGTCATTGCTCACGATGCCGTTGGTGATGCGGAAGCTGCCGGAAAGCTGGGAAAAGTCGGTTTTCTTGGGGCCCGTGTTCAACCCTGGCTGCGTGAGGTGTCGCAGCGTGCCGGGGATGTCGAAGCCCTTGATCATGCCGTCGCGGAGCAGCACGTCGCCCTTGCCGTTGAGATGCCGCGTCGCTGCATCCGGCAGCAGCCCCGTGCCCGAGAGATCCGTGTTCATCTGCAGGATGCCGGAGAGCATGTCCGTGCCCGCCAGCGCCTTCAGCACCGGCTGCACGGCCACGCCGCGCAGCTTCGCGGATTCATGCCAGCGCGCCGGGTAGCGCGAGGCATCCAGCGTCGCATGTTCGTTCACCTGCCCGCCGGCCAGGTCAAAGCGCAGCGGGTTGAGCTCGAACACGCCGCGATTGCCGACCACCGAGGCCCGCAGATGCGCCATGTCCAGCCCGTGCGCGAACAGGTGGCCGAACTGGGCGTTGCCCATCACGCGCCAGGTCTTCAGGAACCGCAAGTCCGGCTCCGTGGCCGGCGCGGCCTCGGCCCAGGCGGCCGGCGCCAACCCGCCGAGGGCCTGCCCCTCGCCGCCCTTCCGTGGCGCGGGCAGCCATGGGTCGAGATGCAGGGACGTGGACGCGAGCCTGAACTCGAGCGACTGGCGTCCGCCCTTGCCGCCCCAACGCAGGCTGCCCGAGCCTTGCACCAGCTCATCATCCAGCCCCAGCTGGATGTCGCGCAGCTCGACATGGCGCGCATCGCCGGAAACAAACGCGCCCACGCGCAGCTTCTTCCACGGCGCGGGATGGGCGGCATACAGGCGTCCGACCTCCGGCAGCCAGCCGGCCACTTGCCTGCGCGACAGCGGCGGCGTGCCGAGGCGGGCCTGGTAGCGCAAACGGCCGCCGATGCCGCGCACCACGCCCGTTGCGCCCAGCGCCTTCTCGCCATCCAGCCGCAACACGAGATTCGCCAGCTTCGCCTGGTCGGCGCTCGGCATCTCGCCCTTCAGCGCCAGTTCCAGGTCATGGACGCCGGCCATCTGGCCGTTGAATCGCCCGTGGAATCGCAGGCTGCCGGCAAACACGCGCACCCCCTTGGGCCGCTGCTCCACGTCCATGTCCATGCCCAGCGTGCCGGCGGGCAGCGAAGCGGAAGCCGGCAGCAACGCCGCCAGCGCTCCCGTGCTCCAGTCCTTCACGTGAATGGACAACTGCAACGGCACGCGGCGCAAATCGAGCTTCGCCAGGTCGCCCAAGGGGCCGGCCTCGCCCTTGGCGGAAAACTCGCCCCCGGCCAAATGACCGGACACGTCCAGCCGCACCGGCCGTTCGAGCTGAAGATCGGTCACGCGCAGGTTCAGCGCGTCCAGATCAATCCGCCGCTTCGTCGTCGCATCCATGAAATGGACGGCCGCATCCTTCACCACGATGGCTTGGGCCGAAAGCGCCGCCAGACCCGCGCCGGCCGGCGCCGACGTCCCCTTCTTCTCCGTCTTCGCCGCCGGCGCGCCCCCGGCCGCCGGCGCGCCCGCCAGATCCTGCCAGTTCGTCTCGCCCCGGGCGTTGCGCGCAAGCCACAGCTCCGGCGCATCGAGCACGAAGCGGCGGATTTCCACCTCCTTGCGCAACAGCGGCAGCAACGCCAGTTGCACGTCCAGCCCGCGCACGCGCAGGAAATCCTTGCCCTCGTTTCCGCCATCGAATCCCGGCCGGTTGCCGATGCGCACATCCTTCAGCCGCACCCCGATCCACGGGAACAGCGAGGCGTGCAAGTCGCCGATGCTCACGTCGCGGCCCGTGGCGGCCTCGATGCGGTCGGTGATCAGGCTCTTGTAACGTCCGGCATCAATGAAGAACGGCGCGATCAGCAGCACGGCGATGACCAGCGCCAGCAGGATCAGGCTGTAGCGAACGGTGCGTCGGGCAAGCTTGTTCATGCGCCTATCGTGCAGGAGGCCGACGCCGCCGGCAAGGGCGGAAAGTGCGCCAGCAGTTCGTCAAAGCGGTGGACGACGGCAAATGCCCCCGAGCGCATCAGCGCCGCCTCGTCCGCGGCCCCGAAGGACACCCCGATGCCGCGCGCGCCGGCGGCCCGGGCCATCTGCATGTCCATCACCGCATCGCCCACCACCCGCGTGCGCGCCGCCGGCACGCCCAGCTCGGCCATGCATTCCAGCGCCATCGCCGGATGTGGCTTGGAAGGGCACTGGTCGGCCGTGCGCCAGACGAGGAAGAAGCGGGCCAGGTCAAATGCCTCGAACACCCGCATCAGCCCCGGCAGGGACTTGCCGGTGACCACCCCCATCCACCAGCCGCGCTGGGCCAGCTCCTCCAGGGTCTCGCGCACCCCGTCATGGAGCCCGTGCCCAGCGGGCGTGTCGCGATAGAGCCGGCGATAGGCCGCAGCCAGCTCGCGGCGCTCGTCCGCCCCGCCATCCGGCCACAGCGCCGCGACAGCCGCATCCAGCGACAGGCCGATGATGGCGCGCACCGCTTGATGCGACGGCGGCTCCAGCCCCATCTCGATGAAGGCCCGGCGCATGACGGCGACGATATGGCCGTGCGAATCCACCAGCGTGCCGTCGCAGTCGAACAGGATCAGGGCCGGTTCACGCTTGTTTGGACGGTGTCGCTGCCGCCCGAAATGCGGCCAATCAAGGCGCGAGGCGCGGCTCATGGTGGGGCCATGCGCAAGCCGAGCAACGCCGAGTGGACGCATTTTTCGGGCGCAGCCCGGAGGGACTTGGCCATGATTCCGCCTCGCGGCGTTATCGCTTGCTCGCGTGCCACGGAGGGCACGCCACGCGCGCGATGCCTTGCGAGATCAAAATCATGGCCGAAGTCGCCGCCATCCAAACAAGCGCGAACCGGCCCCCTTCCCTGCCCCTGCTCCGGCGCGCCGGGCGGAGCCAGGGCATCGCTCACGGGCTCGCCGGTTTGGCGGTCGGCCCGGACGCGGGCCTGGGTTTCGGCTTCGGCGGCTTCGGCGTCTCCGCCACCCAGCCGGATAGCGGGCGACGCACCTGCCAGACCAGCGCCCGATCCACGGCCACGACTTCGGGCCGGCCATGCACCCGCAGGTAGGTGGACAGCAAATCCTCGCCCTGCCGGCCCACGGTCACGGCCAGGAGCGTCTTGCCCGAGGCATCGCGCAGCGTCACGTCCGCGCCATCGGCCAGCCCCAGATCGGCGTCGTGAGCCGAGCCATGGGCGACCACGCGGGAGATGCGCATGCCGGTCAGATCGCCCACGAACCGCTCGACCAGATCCCGCCGCGCGGGCTTCCAGCCATCGCCCACGCGCACCTGCCAGCCAGCGTCCTTCCCCTGGCCGCGGCGCAGAAGCACGCGCTTTTCCTTCGAGTCTTTCGCCCGTCCCCCTTTCGAAAGCCCCGCTTTCGGCTGAATCTCGATCCCGGCCACCTGCTCGAAGGCGGGAGGCGTCCAGGTCGCACCAGTCACGGCGGAGCGTTCCGGCTGCGCCAGACGCCACGCGGCCCAGCCAGCCAGCGCCAGCATGGCCAGCCAGAGAACGAGCATCCGCGCTCCCTTCATGCCGGTCATGCCGGCCGGGTCTCCATGCGCCGCAACCGACGCCAGCGCCACAGGCCGAGGATGGCCACCGCCAACGGCGGCAGCAGCATCCAGGCCGCCTTCCAGGCCGCGCGCGCGCCCGCATCAAGCGGCGCCAGCGGCCGCGCCGCCACGCCGCGCGAGCGCAGGCCGATGAGCGCCTCGTTGCCGCTCAGCCAGTCCAGCGCGTTGAGCACGAACACCCGGTTCTCCTCGCCCAGGAACTCGTCATCCAGCATCGCCGGCGAACCCACCACCAGCACCCGCCCGCGCTGTTCTTCCGGCGCCAGCGCCAGCTTCACGGCGCGTCGCTGCACGCCGTCGAAGCGCTCCCGCATCGGCGTCAGGGGATTCACGTCGAACGGCGGCCCCGACTGCACCGCGGCCATCGGCGAGGACTCCAGCAAGACCGCGCCATGGGTCTCGCCCGCCCATTCCAGCGGCGAGGCGAACGGCACGGACACCGCGCGCAGGCCGCGCGTCACCGGGTTGGCCGCGTTCATGCCCTCCACCGACGGGATGAACGGGTAGTCCACGACGCTGCTGAACACGAACATGCCCTGCCGCTGGTTGACGTTGATGCGCGAGGCGCGCGGGTCCATCACCAGCCCGGGCTCCACGGCGACGCCGAAATCCTCCTTCAGCCAGGCATTGGCCTTGGCGTCAATCGGCGACACCACGAAGCCGCGATCCAGCATCGGCTCGGCATTGCCGGCCAGCGCCAGCAGCCCGCCGCCGCCGGCCACGAACGCGCGAATGGCCTTGCGCATGGCCCTGGACGGCGGCTTGGTGAAGCCAGCCACGATGAGCGTCCGCACGTCCTTGTCCACGGGCCCCG
>JALVTX010000302.1 GCA_027035825.1 Mariprofundaceae bacterium | reverse complement strand
GACGCCCTGCTGCGCGGCGGCGCCACCTATGCGGTGGCCGATGCCGGCGCGCTCCCGTACCGCGCCAGGGGCAAGCCCGTGGTGGTGCTGGCCACCATTTTCCAGCACTCGCCGCTGGCCTTGCTCGTTCCCGCCAGCAAGGCCCGCCGCCTTGCCGATCTCAAGGGCAAGCGCATCATGCTTCAGCCCGGCCATGCCACGGAGCTTCTGGCCATGCTGCGCCAGGCCGGGGTGACGCGGCGCGACATCACGGCGCTGCCCCAAAGCGGACGCATCCGGGACGTGCTGGAAGGCCGCGCCGCCGCCATCGCGGTGTACGAAACCAACGAACCATTCCTGCTTGCCCGCATGGGCCATCCTTTCTGGCTCTTTCGCCCGCGCGACTTTGGCGTTGATTTTCCGGGCGACGTCTTGATCACCACGGAAGCGGAAATCCGCGAGCATCCCGAGCGCGCCGCCGCCGTGCGGCGCGCCACGCTGCGCGGCTGGCGCTACGCCCTGGATCACATGGACGAGATCGTCGAACTCATCAAGCGCAAGTACGACACCCAGCACAAGTCGCGCGCCCATCTGAGCTTCGAGGCGCAGGGCATTAGCGACCTGATGATGGCCGATGTCATCCCCATCGGCTTCTCCAACCCCGAGCGCTGGCGGGCCGCGGCCCGGGCCATGGCCGCGACCGGCGCGCTCGAAAACCCGAGCCTCGTGGAATGGGACACCTTCCTCTATCGCCCAGCGCCCTCGCCCGGCGCCTTCATGCGCGCGCACGCCGCCGCCCTGACTGCGGCGGCAGGGCTTCTGGCGGCGCTGTTCGCGGCGGGATATATCGCCATGCTGCTGCGCGAGCGGGCGCGGATGGAGCAATTGCTCGCCTCCATGCCCGTGCCCTTGTTCGTCTCCCGGCTGGACGATGGAGCGATGCTCTTCGCCAACGACGAGGCGCGCGCCTTGTCCCGCGTGGATGATCTCGGGCCGAACCGCTCCACGCTGGATTTCTACGCCAACCCCGACGAGCGCCGCGAAATCGTGCGTCAGGCGCGCGAAACAGGCGGCGTCGCCGGGCGCGAGCTGGCCATCCGCACGGCCAATGGCGAGCAACGCTGGGTGTCGCTGTTTTCCCGTCGCATCCGCTTCGAGGGGCACGATGCCCTCATCAACGTCATCCAGGACATCACGGAAACCGTGCGCGCCCGCGACATCCTGAAAAACGTCAACCAGGAGCTCGAAGCGCGAGTGGAGGAGCGAACGCGCGGTCTGAAGGAGGAGATGGCCCGCCGCGAGCAGGCCGAACGGGAACGGGAACGAATGCTGGAGCATGTCATCGCGGCCCAGAAGGAGGAAAGCATCGGCGTGCTGGCCGGCGGCGTCGCGCATGTGTTCAACAACCTGCTCGCCGCCATCATGGGCAACGCGGAACTGGCGATGCTGGAAACCTCGCCCGAGAGACGGCGGCGTTTCCTGGGCGTCATCGTGGACGCCTGCGATCGCGGCGCGGCGCGGGTGCATCAGATTCTGGCCTATGCCGGCAAGGAGCGCATGCAAAAGGGCGAGATCGAGATTCACGAGGTGTTTGGCGAGGCGGCGGAACTGGCGGAGGCGGGCCTGGAGCGCGGCATCGAACTCCAATGCAGCCCCCAGACGGAAGCGGGGCAATCCCCTGCCCGGGTGTTCGGCGACGCAAGGCAACTGGTGCAAGCCTTCGTGAACCTGCTCGCCAACGCCGCCGAGGCCTACGGCGACAACCCCGGCATCATCCACCTGGATTGCGGCCAGGCCGACATGGACGAGGCGGCCATCCAGTCCCTGACCGCGGGCGAGGCCATGCGCCCCGGGCCGCACGCGTGGATCGAGGTGCGCGACGAGGGCCGGGGCATGAACGCCGAAACCCTTTCCCGCATCTTCGATCCCTTCTTCACCACCAAGGAGGCCGGCACGGGCCTGGGGATGTCCGCCGTGCTCGGCATCATGCGCGAGCACCGGGGCGGCATTGACGTGGACAGCGCGCCGGGCAAGGGCACGCGCGTGCGCCTTTATCTGCCGCTGATTTCCGGCCACTGATTCCGGCCACTAATCTCCGAGGCGACCAACGGCGGCTGAACGCCCACCGTATCCTTCCTCCTTGCAACCGGGGCGACACGCCCCCATAGATGATGTGTAAGACGCACATCAACGAGCAAGGAGAACGAACCCATGAACATCGAACGCATGACGCAGAAGGTGCGCGAGGCGCTGGCCAGCGCCCAGACGCTGGCCGCGCGGCTGAATCACCAGGAGCTGGACGGCGAACACCTGCTGGCCGAGCTGCTGGCGCAGCAGGACGGGCTGGCGCCCCGCCTGCTGGAACGGATGAACGTGTCGGTGGAGGCTGTCTCGAAACTGGTGCAGGACGCCCTGGCCAAGCGGCCGAAGGTGTCCGGCCAGGCGGCCGGCGGCATGTATGCCAGCCAGCGTCTGAACCGTCTGTTCGCGCGCGCCGAGGACGAGGCCAAGGCGCTGAAGGATGAGTACATCTCGGTCGAACACGTGCTGCTCGCCTTCATCGAGGAAGGCACGTCCACCGACGCGGGACGCATCCTGCATGACCAGGGCGTGACTCGCGAGGGCTTCATGAAGGCGCTGGGCGAGGTGCGCGGTCACCAGCGCGTGACCACCGACGACCCGGAGGCGGGCTATGACGCCCTCCAGAAATACGGCGTGGACCTCGTGGAGATGGCGCGCGCCGGCAAGCTGGATCCGGTCATCGGTCGCGACGCCGAGATCCGCAGCGTGATTCGCATCCTGTCGCGCAAGACCAAGAACAACCCGGTGCTCATCGGCGAGCCCGGCGTGGGCAAGACGGCCATCGCCGAGGGCCTGGCCCAGCGCATCCTCAAGGGCGACGTGCCCGAGGGGCTGAAGGATCGCACCATCTTCGCGCTGGACCTGACGGCGCTGATGGCCGGCGCCAAGTATCGCGGCGAATTCGAGGAACGGCTGAAGGCGGTGCTCAAGGAAATCAAGGAATCCGAGGGCCGCATCATCCTCTTCATCGACGAGCTGCACACCATCGTCGGCGCCGGCAAGACCGAGGGCAGCACCGACGCCGGCAACATGCTCAAGCCGATGCTGGCGCGCGGCGAGCTGCACTGCATCGGCGCCACGACCCTGGACGAGTACCGCAAGTACATCGAGAAGGATGCGGCGCTGGAGCGGCGCTTCCAGCCAGTGATGGTGGAGCCGCCGACGGTGGAGGACACGATCTCCATCCTGCGCGGCCTGAAGGAGCGCTTCGAGGTGCACCACGGCGTGCGCATCCAGGACGCGGCGCTGGTAGCGGCGGCCACGCTGTCCGACCGCTACATCTCCGACCGCTTCCTGCCGGACAAGGCCATCGACCTGGTGGACGAGGCCTGCGCCTCCATCCGCACCGAGATTGACTCGATGCCGGCGGAGCTGGACGAAATCACCCGCAAGGTGATGCGGCTGGAGATCGAGGAAGCGGCGCTGAAGAAGGAGAAGGACGAGGCCAGCCGCGCGCGGC
>JALVTX010000301.1 GCA_027035825.1 Mariprofundaceae bacterium | reverse complement strand
CTTCATGCACGCCCTGCCGGACGCGGTGCTGCGCCTGAAGGAGCAGACCGCGCCGTGGGTGCAGGCCCACCTGGGCATCGACATTGGCGACGAAATCGACCGCTGGAGCCAGTGGCTGCGCGAACAGGCCAGCGGGATGAACCTGAAATCGCTGTCGCCGTGGGCGCACTGGGGGCTGTCCGCCGTGTCCAGCGTTTTCGGGGCCATCCTCGGCGCGTTCAAGATCCTCCTCATTCCGCTGTTCGCCTTCTACCTGCTGCACGACTGGCCGCGGATCATCCGCGCCATGCGCCGGCGGCTGCCGCCCGCCGGCCGCGAGACGGTGCTGCGCCTGGTGCGCGACATGGACGCCATCATCAGCGCCTTCCTGCGCGGCCAGTTCACCGTCTGCCTGATCCTGGCCGGCTTTTACAGCGTGGGGCTGAGCGTGGTCGGCATTCCCTTCTCGCTGGCCATCGGCCTGGCCTCGGGGCTGCTGGCCTTCATTCCCTATGTCGGCCTCATCACCGGCTTCTGCGCCGCGGCGCTGATCTCGCTATGGCATTTCGGCGCGGATCAGCACCTGATCGGCGTGTTCGTCGTGTTCAGCGTCGTGCACCTGATCGAGGCCTTCTACCTCGCACCCAAGGTGCTGGGCGACAAGCTGGGCCTGCATCCGCTGGTCATCCTGCTGGCGCTGACCATCGCCGCCGACCGTTTCGGCTTCGTCGGCGTGCTGCTCGCGGTGCCGGTCACCGCCGCCGGCACGGTGCTGCTGCGCGAGGTGGATCGTCGCTACCGCGAAAGCCAGCCGCTCCAGCGCGGCTGAACCCCGATGCGCCAGCAACTACTCGACCTGAGGCTTCCGCCGGACTACGGCCACGGCAACTGGGTGCGACACGCCGGCGCCGAGGAAGCGCAGAACCGGCTGGCGCTGTGGCTGGTGCATGGCGGCCGGCTGTGGCTGACCTCCGGCTCGCCGGCCGGCAAGACGCACCTGCTGCACGCGCTGGCCGCCGAGCACCCGCACCTGGGGCTGCTGACCATCGCGCGCTCGGATGCGCCGCCGCTCCGTCAGGTGCGGACATGGCTTGCGGCGCTGGATTCCCGCGCATCCTGGCTCGTGGACGCGCCAGCCGGGGCGCTGCCGCGCGCCTCGGCGCTGGCGCTGTTTCACCTGATGGAGCGCGCGCGGGAGATGCACCGGCCGCTGGTGGTGGCCTGGCGCGGCGACGCGGACGCGCTGCCGCCGGAATGCGCCAGCCGCCTGAAGGCGCTGGAGCGGGTGGATATCGCACCGCCCGGCAGCGACCGCGAGCTGGCCGCCGTGATGGAAGCCGCCGCGCGGGCGCGGCAGTGGCACGTCCAGCCGGACGTGATTCGCCTCATGCTGACCAACCTGCCGCGCGACCTGGGGGCGCTAATGGAGGCGCTCGCCGCCTTCGAGCACAGCTCCCTGGCCGAACGCAAGCGGCTCACCCGCGCCTGGGCCGCGCGCCGCATCCGCGCCATGCGCGAGGAGCGCCAGCCAAGCCTCGTCTCCGAGACATGATCGTCGCCAGAGCATAAGAAAGGCGGCCCGAAGGCCGCCTTTCCCTTGCCCCGCTAGGGGCTTGTTACATCATGCCGCCCATGTCGCCGCCGCCAGCCGGGGCCGGAGCCTCCTTCTTCGGCAGCTCGGCCACCATGGCCTCGGTGGTGATGAGCAGGCCGGCGATGGACGCCGCGTTCTGCAACGCGGAGCGGCTCACCTTGGTCGGGTCGATCACGCCCATCTTGAGCATGTCGCCATACTCCTCGGTCGCCGCGTTGTAGCCGTAGTTGGTGTCCTTGCTCTCGGCCACCGCGTTGACCACCACGGAGGGTTCGCCGCCGCCATTGTCCACGATCTGGCGCAGCGGCTCCTCGACAGCCCGGCGCACGATGGAAATGCCGCGATCCTGATCGGGATTCTCGCCGCTCAGGCCGTCCAGCGCCTT
Organism: Mariprofundaceae bacterium; assembly: GCA_027035825.1. GTDB lineage: Bacteria > Pseudomonadota > Zetaproteobacteria > Mariprofundales > Mariprofundaceae > JALVTX01. Next base: position 1,584 of record JALVTX010000301.1, on the reverse strand, counting down.
GCGGGCGCGGATGAAGGCCACGCCGCCGCCCGGCACGATGCCTTCCTCGACGGCCGCGCGGGTCGCGTGCAGCGCGTCGTCCACGCGATCCTTCTTCTCCTTCATCGCCACCTCGGTGGCCGCGCCGACCTTGATGACGGCCACGCCGCCGGCCAGCTTGGCCAGGCGCTCCTGGAGCTTCTCGCGGTCGTAGTCGGACGTGGTCTCCTCGATCTGCTTGCGGATCTGGGCCACGCGACCCTCGATGTCCGCCTTGTTGCCGGCGCCATCCACGATGGTGGTGTTGTCCTTGGTGATCTTGACCGAACCGGCCCGGCCGAGATCCTCAAGCTGCACGTTCTCCAGCTTGAGACCCAGCTCCTCGGAGATCACCTTGCCGCCGGTGAGGATGGCCATGTCCTCCAGCATCGCCTTGCGGCGGTCGCCGAAGCCCGGCGCCTTCACGGCGGCCACGTTCACCACGCCGCGCACCTTGTTCACCACCAGCGTCGCGAGCGCCTCGCCCTCGACATCCTCGGCGATGATCAAGAGCGGCTTGCCGGAACGGGCCACGGCCTCGAGCACCGGCAGCAGGTCGCGCATGTTCGAGATCTTCTTTTCGTGCAGCAGGATGTAGGGATCCTGCAACACCGCCTCCATGCGCTCGGCGTCGGTCACGAAGTAGGGCGACAGGTAGCCGCGGTCGAACTGCATGCCTTCCACGACCTCCAGCTCCGTCTCCAGGCCCTTGGCCTCCTCGACGGTAATCACGCCCTCCTTGCCGACCTTCTCCATCGCCTCGGCGATGATGTCGCCGATCTCGCGGTCGCCATTGGCCGAGATGGTGCCGACCTGGGCGATCTCCTCCTTGTCCTTCACGTCCTTGGACAGCTTGCCCAGCTCGTCCACGATGGCGTTGACGGCCTTGTCGATGCCGCGCTTCAGGTCCATCGGGTTCATGCCGGCGGCCACGGCCTTCACGCCCTCCTTGGCGATGGCCTGCGCTAGCACGGTGGCGGTGGTGGTGCCGTCGCCGGCCACGTCGGCCGTCTTGGAGGCCACCTCCTTCACCATCTGCGCGCCCATGTTCTCGAACTTGTCCTCAAGCTCGATCTCCTTGGCCACGGACACGCCGTCCTTGGTGATGTTCGGGGCGCCCCAGGACTTCTCGAGCACCACGTTGCGCCCCTTCGGGCCCAGCGTCACCTTCACGGCGTCGGCCAGCTTGTTGACGCCGCTCATCATCTGCGCGCGGGCGTCTTCTCCGAAATGAATGTCTTTCGCTGCCATGGTTCGTTACCTCTCTATGATGTTGTTTTGATCAGGACTCGACGACGCCGAGGATGTCGTCCTCGCGCATCATCAGAAGCTCTTCGCCGTCAATCTTGATTTCGGTGCCGGCGTACTTGGAGAAAATCACCTTGTCGCCAGCCTTCACGTCCAGCGGACGCACCTCGCCGTTCTCGAGGATCTTGCCGTTGCCAGCGGCGATGACCTCGCCCTGGATCGGCTTCTCCTTGGCGGTGTCGGGGATGATGATGCCGCCGGCGGACTTCTCTTCCTCGCCGAGGCGGCGAACGATCACGCGATCATGTAAAGGACGAA
>JALVTX010000300.1 GCA_027035825.1 Mariprofundaceae bacterium | reverse complement strand
GCGGGGCCGCGGTGATAGGCCGCCAGCGCGAGCGGCCAGTTGCCGAAGCGGGATTTCATCTGCATCAGGTAGCGGGCCGCGCCCTGCGTGGCCGTTTCCACGTGTCGGCGCGGGTTGATGCCGCGCGGGGCCCGCAGCTTCAGCACGCGCGCCGTGCCGGGCATGAGTTGCCACAGCCCCATGGCGCCCGCGTGAGAGAAGGCGTAGGGATCATAGCCGGATTCCACCACGGGGATGATCTGCAGCGAGGCCGGCGCGCCCTGGCGGGCCAGCTCAGCCAGCAGGCGGCCCCGCACGAAGCGCGAACGCTTGGCGATGGTGGGCCAGATGGGCGCGTACACGCGCTTGGCCATGGCCTCGGCGCGCGCGATGTCACGGGCCGGCAGCCCGGCCAGCAGCGGCTCGGGTTGGCGGGCGGGAGCAGGTTTGGTATGGGCCGGGGACGTTGCTTCGGCGGTCTTGTTGATGGTCTTGGCCGGCAGGGTGGCCGTGGATGGCGGCGGCTGGCAGGCCGCCAGCGCCAGACATACCAGCCAGCCGGTCAGCGCGCGGATGCCCGGCAAGCGTGTTGGCGATGGCGTGGGCAACGTGGGGCGCGGGTTCATGCCCGCAACGATAGTCCGCTTTCGCGCCGGGTCAAAGGCGAGGGGCGGCGGCCGTTGATTTCGCCGGGGTTTGTTGGGAGCATGGCGGCATGAGGGAGCGTGACGCATGCTGCTGAGGGTGCAGCGCCAGCTGATCGAGGCTGGCGTGGTGACGAGGGAGCAGGTCGAGCAGGCCGTGCGCGCCGCAAACGGCAAGGGCAAGCTGCTGCCGGCACTGCTCAAGGTGGACGGCGTGGACGCCAAAAAGCTGATCCAGGCGCTGGCCTCCATCTACAAGATTCCATACCTGGACGTGGCGACGTTGACGCCGCCCGCCAGGCTGCTGGAGCGATGTGGCGAGCAGTTCTGCCGTGATCAGCTCTTTTTGCCGATGGACGAAAAGGAAGACCATGTCGTGGCGGCGATGGCCGACCCGATGGATTTCTCGGCCCTGGACGCCATTCGGTTCAAGCTGGGCAAGAAGGTGCGGCCGCTGTTCGCGCATCCCGACCAGCTCCGTCGCCGCATCCAGGAGCTGTTCCAGGGCGATGACTTCGACGCGGCCATGGAGGGCGTGGACGAGGCGGAGGTGGAAGGCGCGGAAACGGGCGATGCCCCGCGCGAGGCGGCCAATCTCGACGAGCTCAAGCGTGGGGCGGAGGAATCACCCGTCATCAAGCTGGTGAACGGCATCCTGATCAAGGCCCTGAAGATGGGCGCCTCGGATGTCCACGTGGAGCCGGCCGAGGGCAAGAGCGTGGTGCGCTTCCGGCTGGACGGGCGATTGCATCCGGCCATGCAGTTTCCGTCCCGGGTGCATGCCCATGTGGCCAGCCGCATCAAGATTCTGGCCAGGCTGGACATCTCGAACACGCGCACGCCACAGGATGGTCGCACGCGCATCAAGGTCTGGGACAGGCATTTCGATCTGCGCGTGTCCACGCTGCCCTCCATGCACGGCGAAAAGGTGGTGCTGCGCATTCTGGACAAGAGCGGGCTGTCACTGTCGCTGGATGCGCTGGGCTTCGAGCAGAAGGCGGATGCGCGCGTGCGCGAATGCATCCAGCGCTCCAGCGGCGCGGTGCTGGTGACCGGCCCCACCGGCAGCGGCAAGACGACGACGCTGTATTCCTTCCTGAACGCCATCAACGATCACGAGACGAACATCATCACGGTCGAGGATCCGGTGGAGTTCCAGATCAAGGGGCTCAACCAGGTGCAAGTGAACCCGGCGGCGGGCATGACGTTCGCGGCCGCGCTGCGCTCGATCCTGCGTCAGGATCCGGACGTGGTGATGGTGGGCGAGATTCGCGACGAGGAGACGGCCGAGATCGCGATGCACGCGGCGCAGACCGGTCATCTGGTGTTTTCCACGCTGCACACGAACGATGCACCCTCCACCGTCACCCGCCTGCTGGACATGGGCATCGAGCCCACGACGCTGGCCTCGGCGCTGAACCTGGTGGTGGCCCAGCGTCTGGCCAGGCGGTTGTGCCCGGCCTGCAAGCAGCCCGCGTCGCCGCCGCCGGAGATGGCCGAGCGGCTGGGCATGCCCGAGGATGTCGATCTGTATGGCCCGAAGGGGTGCAGTCGTTGCAACGGCATCGGCTACAAGGGGCGCATCGGCGTGCACGAGGTGCTTTATGTCTCCGAGCAGATGCGGGAACTCATCGGGCGTGGCGCCGGGGATCGGGAACTCTTGAAGCTGGCGCGCGAGCAGGGAATGTTCACGCTGTTCGAGGATGCGCTGGACAAGGCGCTCCAGGGCATCACCAGCCTGGACGAGGTGCTGCGCATCGGCGCGCCACCCGAGGATTTCGTGCTGTGCGATCGCTTGCGCGACGGGCGGATCGTGCCGCTGGGCGAGGCCAACGAGATGCGCCGCCAGGCCCGGCGGGGCGGAGCCTCGGACGATGACGCGGCGCATGTGTTGATCGTGGATGACTCCTCCAGCGTGCGAAGCCTGGTCCGCTTCGTGCTGAGCTCCGAGGGGTTCACCGTGGACGAGTGCGAGAACGGCCAGGACGCCTGGCATTATCTGGCCGGGCGAATCCCGGATTTGGTGATCACGGACTATGAAATGCCGAACATGACCGGGCCGGAGCTGGTGGAGAAGATACGGACGCATGCCGAGTTTGACTCTATGCCGGTGATCATGCTCACGTCGCGACGCGAGGAGGAGGACGAGGTGCTGGGGCTGGAAACCGGCGCCGACGACTATATCCTCAAGCCGGTGGAGCCGCTGAAACTTCAGGCGCGGGTGAAGAAGGTGCTGGGCATGTATCGCCGGATACGTCAGGCCATGCAACAGGGAGGCGGCGATGGATGAGGAGCGGTTGCGGGCGCTTCAGGCGGCGGCGCGGGAAGAGGCGGATGAAGCCTGGGCGGATGTGCTGGAGGTGCGGCTGGGCGGGCGCGTGTTTGGCCTGCCGGCCTCGGACGTGACCGAGGTGGCGCGGCCCATGCCGCTCACGCCGGTGCCGATGGCGCCGGACCATTTCCTGGGGCTGGGAAACATCCATGGGCAGATCGTCTGCGTCATCGAGCCTTGCCGCCTGTTGGGGCTGCCCGAGCCCGAAGGCGAGGACGACGAATTCACGCGCCTGGTTTGCCTGCGGCATCCGCGGATGCGCGTGGCCATGCGTGTGGATGCGGCGCCGGCCATTTACCGGGTGCGGGAGGAACGCCTGCCCGCGCGCGATGCCGGCTGCACGAATGACGTCTATGGATCGGTGCGAGTGGAGCGGCGGGACGGCGAGTCCGAGCTGCCGCTGTTGAACGCGGCGGCGCTACTGCACGAGTAGTGTCCGGGAAAGTCCTCAGGGATGGCGAAAGCGCCCGTGCCGTGGCAGTTTGCGGAGTGGTTGCGCCGGTGATGGATGATAAACGTGATCTAAGGCAAGCGTTTCAGGAGGGAGTGCAATGGCGGAAATGAATCTGCGCAAGCGCGCGAATCGGGGCATGGCGAT